>JASHSL010000541.1 GCA_030040855.1 Terriglobales bacterium | reverse complement strand
GATTCCATCGGAACTGGAGGGCAGTGGCGACCAGTTCATCCGCCTTCCGCGTGAGTGCCGGATCGCCCTTCATGCGAGCCAGCTGTCCCAGTTGGATCAACATGCCCGCATTCTCTTCGACTAACCGCAGCATACCCAGGGCTAAACGAATTCGCCTCCTGCGAAAATCTTGGAATTGACGGTACGGAAGGGAACTGCGCAGATAGTGCTCCTCGTCGCGGTCAAGAAGGGCGCGAAAGATCTTGACGTCAACCTCGTGCTTCTTCTCTTCCCAGTCCCGCGCGTTGCGTATCTCCGCATGCCCACTGCGCAGGAGTGACCATGCCAGCGCAAGTGCCGAGCAGACCGCGGCTAGAACTAGTAGCGTCGATACCATTGATCAATGTAATCGCTTACCGTCGCATTCCACTCCGCCAAGTCAGTTCTTGGCAAGTACTCCACCGGCTTTTTCGACCATGAGGGCAAAAAGTAAGCCGCCCAAATAATAGCGCCGAGATTATATGCCGCGGGCCTGACTAGGGCAAATGTGGCGTCAGCAGCCAAAGAATGCCAATGGGCTCGAAATTCCAGAGCCGCCAGATCCAGCGCCGAGTAGACGCCAAAGCCGGCGACGATTCCGAGCGAGTAGTGGTGCCAGGTCAACCCCAGGCGCGACATGAGTGCGATCACTACGATCAGCAGGCAAACTTGTAAAAACCTGGCCGCACGTTCCAGCAGGACAGTCGATTCCAGGACACGGCGAGTCTCGGTGCCGGAATGGGCAAGGACCAACAACAGGAGAGCTGTAAGGGCAGCAATGCTGCCCAAGACCCAAACCGACTTCCAAACAACTCTTAGGAACGGATGTGGCGGGAAGAGATGTCTTAAAATTTCGAATATCACCCCTAACCCCAGGAGAACCGCTAGAGCCTCCCCTCCCCAGTAAACGAGAAAGTAAGGATCTCTCGTAAGGAAAAGAAGGGCCGTATCCCGTGATGGCACCAAAACAGTATAGGTAAAAAAGATGGGAAATATTCTTACCAGTTTGCGCCGCCACATAAGAAGAGCGATCGCAGCCTGGAGTATGAGCGGAACAACCCACAGGGTCTTGGTTAGGAGGTGCGAGAAAATCATGGGCCGCACTGGCAGACTACTCGCAAACCAGTCGGCCCACAAGGGTTAGTAGAAGAGTCCTTTTGGAGGCCCGCCAGCCAACTCTCAACCGCGGTTAGCAGCTCCCAGGCTCACACATGGGCGGTGGCGCCCCTCCATCTGCAAAAGAAGCGGTGGACGCCGCAAACGTCAGCAGCAGGGTTACGACAAGCAAGCGCACAAGCTTTTTCATAAGGTGTCTCCTTTATGGCCAGGGGTGAACTGACACTGGGAGACACGCTATGCGTTTCCCTTAAGCGATCGACTACATGTTCGAAAATCGAGCGATTTGACCGCGGGATCACGGACTTCATGAACTTAGGGAAAATAAGCTCTGGCTGCTCGATGCTCTCGTCGGTATACCGACGGAGCACACACTAAGGTGCCTTCCGCGGCTAGCCCGTTCTCCAACCTGGATCAGAAGCCGTTCAGTAATTGAACTCTCAGACCTATCCCTTCGTCGGAAAACCGACGAAGTGCCTCCTAGTCCTTTGGTCAGCGGCCAAACGGTATGCTGCCAGCAAATTCCGCGCCAGTAGCGGGTTAGCCGCGGCTGCAGCAGCAAATTGGGGAACGAGTTGGGGTTCCCTTCTGATTACTCGGGGATGTGGGAGGTAATGATCCAGCATGAACTCTGCCAATGTGCACAATCCGATGCAAAGTGACCAAGGGATGGAAGTCCGCAAGCCTTACCTTGCACGGGGCTTCAAACGCCTGACTTCGGGGGAACTAAAGGAGCGCTGGTGCTGCACAGTCGCGCCAGCGGTCGCGAAGTCCAGCACAGGCTCAACTCGAACCAAGAGCTTCGGGCAGGGGCAGGGCTTAAGAAGCAGGTGTCCGTCCCTCCACCGCTGGGAAGTCATCGGCTAGCTGACGGATGAGTGCATCCGCAGCGGCGAGTAACTTGGCCCGTGTGCGCATCGGGAAGTCTGGGTTTCACTAGGCAGAGTTTTTTAGCAGGGGCAGCGCCGCGATGGCAGGAGGACGGCCGTCCCGGACGAGTCAAACAGGTCTTGAGGCACGTCGGAATGACGATGGCTCAGGTGTCCGTTCTGACCAGCAAGCGTTATGGGAAGCGGACTCCGTATTTCATTCCACCTACCTTCTTATATAGACAAAAGCAGGGGATCACTCCCCACATCTGTCAGATCGTAGCTCTCAGCCAGGTAACTGGTTACCGATTTGCTGACTGGATGCATGTGTGTGGATTTGATCTCAAGCTGATTCTTGCCCTACAGCTCAAGATTCACAGCGAACGCACTGCGATTATTACACCGGGCCACAGTCCCTCATGCGATTCCTCCCTTCGCACTGGCGACTCGAGACTCCAAAAGGCGAACAGCCGCTACATTTTCGCCAAGATCGGGAGCCGCGACGCTGTTGTCTACCCAAGACTTCTTCCGGGCACAATCGTCCGTGCGGATCGATGGTATTCGCTCGAGCTTCTCGGTGATGCGTCTGCTGCCGACCGCCTCTGGCTTGTTGAATACCCCGGAGGTCTTACTTGCTGCTATGTGAAGCGGCTCGATACTGAACACGTAGTCCTGTTGCCGAACCGTCCTCCGCTGTCAGCGTGGCCGCTGCGCCTGTCGAGGGAAGCGCGCATCCTGGGCGTGGTCGATCTCGAACTGCGTCCTCGAGAGCCGGTCCGTCTCGAGCCCGTCTGTGGTCCGACAAGATCTGAATGTTCCCCGATGGCACCGCGTGGTGGCAGCATCAGTTTTTCCAAATTACTCCGTGTCTCACGCTCGCGCGCCGGCTTGACACTTCGCGCAGCTCACGAAATGACACTCCGGGTTGCCAGCCTGCTCGGAAATCGGAACTACCGGATCGCGTTGGGCCTCTTGTCCGACTACGAAGCCATGGACAAACTGCCAAGACACGTTGCGAAGATCATGACTCTCTGCATTGTCTATGGCATTGATCCTTGGGACCTGATGGAGGCAGGGGGGATCCATATCGACGATTCCGACAAGACGGCGCTCTTCCCCCACGACTTCGAAAGCGATGCGCAGGAGCACTGGGCTCGCGCTTCGAGAGACAGCGAGTCCGGCTTCAGCACGTTGGGTTCTACGATGTCACTCGACGAAGGGAACGTGTCCCTGGGGAACATCGGAACAACATAAGGAGCAGGCAGTGCGTTGAGCTTAAAGCCCTGCGAAATCAAGCGACGCTGTCGATTGGCTTTGATTCTAGTTGTCTAAAGTCCGCTTGGACCATGATCTGGATTAAGTCTTGAAATGACACAGTCGGCTTCCACCCGAGATGCGGGCGTGCCTTGCTCGAGTCTGCGCACAAATAATCGACTTCCACAGGGCGGAAAAGCTTCGAGTCGAGTTCAACGTACTCTCGCCAATCGAGATCTACCGTGTTAAATGCTACTTCCAACAACTCACGGACACTGTGCGTTTCACAGGTCGCAATTACGTAATCTTCTGGCGCGTTCCGCGCAACATCATCCACATAGCTGGAACGTAGTCGCCGGCAGAACGCCAATCCCGGCGGACGTCGAAGTTACCCATTCTGAGCTGTCGGTTCCGTAAATTCTGGCCCCTTTCCGTTCCGGACATTCTGGCACGCCTAAGAACCTCCACAAACACTAAAAAATTCCCTGTGCTCCGGCATAGCCGGCAGCGGAGGGAGGAGGATGTTGGGCATGCTTAAACGACACGAAGTTGAGATTTTACGGAAGGCACGGCACCCGAAGACTGAAGTGGCGCGTTTAAGCGGGGTTTCGTTACCGTCGGTAAAACGCATCGCCGAAGAGGGTCCGGTGACGCCCGTCGATGATGTAGCCGAGCGTGGGAAGCGACAGATCGGGCGGCCCAGCATGGTGGCAAGTTTCCAGAAACATTCCTCTTTTGTCTGTGTCAGCATGAATGAAAGCATGGGTGTAACAACTTGCGGAGGCAGCTCCCAAGAACCCCCGTCTCACTTCAAACCATGCCGCCACCTTATAATTGCTGAGTGGCGGATCGTATTCTTTGCTCGTGTGTGGCATGCCCCGGTTGTGGGGCTTGGATCATTGTCCGGGAGACTATGCCAGGAGACGGTGATACCGGTAGTAACAAGGAGAGACACACCACCACCTGCCCGGCACCGGAGTGCGGAAAGGAGTTCGCATTCGAGGGCGGTGAGACTCGCTTGTTTGCACTACCCGTTTCCTTGGTCGAGCGTCGCCATTTCTACCGATCTGAACTGCGCTAGACCAGATTCGAACCCCCCGTTGGTCGCACCCATCCACTCAGGGGTTTCTAGGAATCGAGACTGAAAAATGGTGGCCACTTAAAATAGCGAAACCATGAGAAGGCGCCGTACATTAATTCCATCCCCACTCAAATGGCAGATGGCGGAAGGTCCCATACCGCCGCCCACGATTCCGGTTCTTGCTGAGCGCGGCGGTACTCAACTCAAAACTCCATGTCCGGTGGTTTTGGTCGACACCCGGGAACAGAACCCCTTGGATTTCTCCCGCTTTAAAGGTTGGTTCGCTGGCATCGAAAGGAAAGCCCTCAAGCTGGGTGACTATTCGATCGCAGGCTTGGAAGAGGTCTGCGTAGTGGAGCGGAAGGACCTGTCGGACTTGATCCATTCCTTTACCAGCGATCGATGCGTTTTCATCCATCGTCTTCGGCAAATGGCACAATACCCGCACCGTCTGCTGCTGGTTACGAGCACGCTCGGTGCGATCAAGTTGCCCTACTCGATTGCCGGAGTCAATCCAAACCGCATCACCCAGTCTTTGATCGCCATGCTGGCCGGGCTGCAGATACCATTCCTGTGCAGCGAAACCCACGCCCTGGGAGAAGAGCTGGTAGCCTCCTATCTCTTCCAGGTTCATCTGTACCAGTGGCTGGAAGCCAACGACTATGGCCGGTTCCTGACAGATAATGACCTGTAGTGGTTCGGGGGAAGATCTTGAGACCACGCAAGCGGGGCTTCGCCCTCGCTACCGGTCGCGACCCTTCGTGTTGACTCACCTTGCGAAGCGAGGACACACAATCTCACGTCGGTCAGGCGCGTGCCTTGATTCTTGCTTTGGTCCGGGCCGCCGGATTGCCCAGGCAGGGCTCGAGAGGCGTGTCGTCGGCTGTGACCGGAACACTGGGCTTGGCCCAGTCCGCGTTATATGTGGCCTGCAGGCGATCGAGGATTTGAGGCTCGGTCACGATGATACCGCACTCGCGGTTGTCATCGAGGGAGACACAGGTGAAGTTCTCCGAGCCAATGTAGGCCTGGGCGTTGGGGGTCTGGTAATCGGCCAGCGCCATCTTGGCGTGGATATACATCTGGTGTTGAACTCCCCGCATTACAAAAGGAAACGATTTGCATACGGCGTCTACGTGGCCGTTCTCGAGGTAGGTGATCCCGCGCGCATTGCTGTTGGCTTTGCCCTGGCCGCTCAGCACGGCGGCCATGAACCGCACTTTTACGCCGCGCTTCGCCGCTGCGACCATCGCCGTGAGCGTCCCCGGATCATCTGCCTCCTCGCAATAAATGTCGAGGGATTGCTTTGCATTGTTGATGAGGGCTGTCAGCTTCGCACGCGAGTTGGCCGGGCTCCACACCAGAGAGGCCACCGTAGGGACAATCGGCGTGGCGCTCCAATCGGCCGAGAACACGGCTGCAATTTCCTCTACTTCCGCCTGAACCGTCGTGACAATGCCGAAATCCCTTGTATCACTGAAGGATTCGCTGGTCAGATTAAAGGACATGACGATGGCGGTGGAGTCGTCGATGACGAAAGCCTTCTCATGACTAACCTCAAAGTTGCGCGGCGCAGGCTGGCATGCGATTCCCGCCGTCTTCAACTGCTGAATGGCAGGCATAATCTCTCTTTGCTGCACATCCGGTGGGAACGAGTACCAGTTATAGAGCACCCGCACCGCGACCTTTCTGCCTTGGGCAGATTTCAGGGCCGACAGGATCTCGGGATCCGTGAGCTCGTAGATGGTTAGCTCGATACTCTTTCTTGCCGCCTGCAACGTATCCAGGACCAAGGTACGGCCATCGTCGGGCTCGACAATCAAGGTGTGCGATGGGCTCATGCTCGTCTGCTTCCTCTGCACTCCTTGAGGCCGCGGTTGTGGCACCGGCGTTTCACTGATGGGTACTTTCATGAGCGCCCCAGATCGAAGCCGGTGGGGAAGGCAGCGCTGCGGATCTGCTCCCAGCTTAGCGCAGATATTTGACCGAAC
>JASHSL010000540.1 GCA_030040855.1 Terriglobales bacterium | reverse complement strand
GTCGGCTTGAATGTCCAACCCGGCCAACAGATGTTGACTGTTGTGCCGCTGCAGGATGTCTGGATCACAGCCAACTTCAAGGAAACCCAAATGGAGCACATGCGACCGGGACAGCCTGTGCGGATTCATGTGGATTTGAGCGGCCGCGACTATAAGGGTCAAGTGGACAGCGTCGCCGGGGCGACGGGCCCGCTGTTCAGCGTGCTGCCTCCGGAAAATGCGACCGGCAACTACGTGAAAATCGTGCAGCGGATTCCGGTTAAGATCCTGCTCGATCCGGGCGAAAACCGCGACCTACAGCTCCGTCCGGGCATCAGCGTCGAGCCGAAGGTGTATTTGCGATGAGTGATACTGCCCAGGCTCTCCCCCTGGAACAGGCCCCATGGGTGCCCAGGTACAATCCGTGGCTGATTGGGGTGGTGGTGGCGTTGGCGGCGTTCATGGAGGTTCTCGACACCAGCATCGCCAACGTGGCTTTACCCTACATGGCCGGCAGTCTCGGCGTCAGCAACGACGACAGCACCTGGGTGCTCACCTCCTATCTGGTTTCCAACGCGATTGTTCTTCCGATCAGCGGTTGGCTCGCCGTCAGGTTTGGCCGGAAGCGATTTTTCATGACATGCTTAGCAATTTTCACCGTGAGTTCCGTGCTTTGCGGGATGGCTACGAGCTTTGGGCTCCTGCTGCTATTCCGAGCGATGCAGGGGGCTGGCGGTGGAGGACTCCAGCCGATGGCGCAAGCTATCCTGGCCGACACTTTCCCGCCCGAAAAACGCGGTTTGGCCTTCGCATTGTACGGCATCACGGCGGTCGTTGCCCCGACCATCGGTCCGACTCTGGGCGGGTGGATCACTTTCAATTATTCCTGGCGCTGGATTTTCCTTATTAACTTGCCGGTTGGCCTTCTCACGGTGGGGCTGGTATTTCGCTTGATTGAAGACCCCCCATACCTGGGCCGCCTGAAAAGTGCCGGCGTAAGACTCGACTATATCGGAATCGCACTTCTAGCGCTGGGTGTCGGCGCCCTGCAAGTCATCCTAGACAGAGGTGAGGAGGATGACTGGTTCGGTGCACACTCCATCCTGACTCTGGCGATTGTGTCGGGTGTGTGCCTGGTCTCGCTGGTGATCTGGGAATGGTTCAGCAAGCACCCGATCATCGAGGTTCGGCTTTTCAAAAGTTTCAATTACCTGAGTGCGAACCTGATGATGTTCACCCTGGGAATCCTGCTGTTCAGCAGTCTGGTAATGATGCCCCTGTTTCTCCAGACGCTGTTGGGATATACCGCCGAACTGGCGGGATTGGTCCTCTCTGGCGGCGGTGTAGTCTTGGTGATGGCCATGCCTGTCGTCGGGCAACTCACAACCAAACTCCAGGCCCGCTACATCATCGCTTTTGGTTGGCTGTGCCTGGCAATCGGGATGTACTACTCTACCCAGCGAATTGACCTGACGATCAGCTTCGTTTCCGCCTCGTGGTTGCGCGTCGCTCAAGTGGTCGGTATCGGTTTCCTTTTCGTGCCGATCACGTTGGCGGCGTACATTGGCATGCCTGCTGAGAAGAGCAATGCAGTTGCCGGCATGATCAACTTCATGCGAAATATTGGGAGCAGCGTGGGGACTTCCATGGTCACAACGCTGCTCGACCGTCGCTCAGAATACCATCAGTCGGTTTTGGTCAGCCACACAACGCCAGGCAGTCAGAACTTTCAGAATTTGGTCGACGGTGCTACCCAGCTCTTCATTCACTCAGGAATGAGCCCGCCTGACGCGCAGCATCGAGCCTACGCCAGCGTCTATCAAGCCGTGCAGGGGCAGGCTGCGACTCTGGCATATATCGATACGTTCTGGGTCCTGTCTGTGTTTTCCTCGATCATGTTCGTGCTGTCATTTGTCCTAAAAAAGAATGACCCGGGAGCGGGCGGCGAAGTGGCGGCAGGGTAAGAGTGGCGGAATAACAATTTAACGGAACTGAAGTCGTGCAGTTCAAACGTATTCTTTGTCCGGTTGACTTTTCGGATTTCTCTGTGAGCGCGTATGAGTATGCGCTGACTGTCGCCGAATACTACAAAGCTCATTTGGTGGCTCTGCACGCCGTGGAGTTGTCGAAATATCCATATGCCGATTACGTTGGAGCGACCGGTGATTTTGCGCACTTATCGAGGGCGCTTTGTGAAGGTGGTAAAGCAAAACTGCAGGAGTTTGTGAAGAAGCACTGGCGGCACGGAGTTGAGCCGCAGCTTGTGGTGGATCAGGGAAACGCGTCTGATCTGATTTTGTTGTTTGCCGAAAGACACAATGTCGAACTGATTGTGATGGGAACACATGGCCGGCGGGGATTTGACCGTCTGGTGCTAGGCTCGACCACCGATCGTGTTATGCGCAAGGCGTGTTCCCCGGTGCTTGTAGTATCCAATCCGGCGCACAATGTCATGACTACCGGGCCAGGCGGAAAGCATCGCCTGAGCCGAATCCTCTACTGTACGGACTTTTCCATTAATTCGGAACGCGCCCTGCAATATGCGATTTCTCTCGCGGCGGAATATGGTGCGGAGCTAACCATGTTCCATGTGGTCGAGAGCGCCCCGGATCTGAGTGCAGCGAAAGCGATTATTGCGGCTCGCACAGAACAACTCGATAAACTCATTTCAGACAACCCACGCAAGCATCTCAATGTAAGGACCGCAGTGAGATGCGGCAAACCCTATGAAGAAATTGTGGGCTATGCCAAGCAAGTGCAAGCACACCTAATCGTTATGACCGCGCGCGGCGGCGATGCTTTGGACCGTGCCGTTTTCGGCTCGACTACGTATCGTGTGATCCAGTTGGGACCCTGTCCGGTCCTGGCGATTCACACGTAATCGACACACAAAGGAAGTGGGATTTCATGATCAACATCATCACCATTGAACGCGAGTACGGATGTGGAGGAGGCGAAATCGCCCAGCTGGTAGCAAACCGCCTGGGATGGAAATTATGGGACCAGCGACTGACAGAAGAGATAGCAAGGCTTGCGAACTGTCCCAAATCGGTAGTTGAAGCCCGCGAAGAACGCAATGATCCACTCTACTATCGGCTTTTCAAGTCCTTCATGCGCGGAAGTTATGAGGGCAGCCTCAATGCGCCCAAACTTAACCTGGTCGATAGCGAAACCATACTCAAGATCACTAGACGTGTGGTCGAGCACGCCGCCGAGAAAGGAAACTGCGTCATCGTGGGACGGGGATCGCAACAGTTTCTCCGGAACCGGACCGACACCTTCCGGGTTTTTCTTTATGCGCCGAGAGAAGACAAAGTGCGGCGCCTGTTGGGTCGCGGCAAGACGGAGGGGGAAGCCGAACACCTGGTGGATACGGTCGATCGTGAGCGCGCTGCCTTCATCCAGAAGTATTTCCACGTCGAATGGCCAGACCGCGCCATTTACCATGCGATGATGAACACTGCGATCGGGGATGACGCCATCGTTCACATGATTCTGAACTCTATGCAAACCTACGATGCAAGAGCAACAGCCTGAGGGGCTCTTCGAATCCTTTCGTGATAGGCCCGGTGCATGTCTCCGCTATCAAGGCAAGAGTTCGACGGCAACGAGCCTTGATGATACCCGTGAGGAAAAACGATCCTCCCTCACAGAAGTTCCTGTACGGCGCGGTACCCCTGATCGATGGCTTGATCCGTGTAGGCTGCCGCCGCCGCATCGGAGTTGGCGATCGTGATCCGACCGAAGGGCTTGCGTGCGATATCGCAGGGCCGTTGACCCTCGGGCCAATCGGGATCCCAAAGAGGGTTGTACTCGTAAGCGTAACCATGGGGCCAGCGGTTTACGGTTATGGCGGCGATGTCGCGGGCAGGATCGAACCCCCCTTGCCCTAGCACGCGAGCCAACTGATCGCGGATGTCGCGTTCAAAGGTTTCAAAGGGCGTGCTCAGCAGCTCATAGTGCCCGATGCGCTGCTGGTCCCTGGCCGGCAGACCCGGCTGGCAGGGTGTGCGCAGCATGCGCACAAGAACCGGGTCTTGTG
Organism: Terriglobales bacterium; assembly: GCA_030040855.1. Classification (GTDB taxonomy): domain Bacteria; phylum Acidobacteriota; class Terriglobia; order Terriglobales; family Acidobacteriaceae; genus JAFAGX01. Next base: position 13,097 of record JASHSL010000540.1, on the reverse strand, counting down.
CAGCCTGCGGAAATCTGTAGTCACCTATGTTGATAGGCTGATCGAGCGCCACCGAGGAATGATACATGCCTGGACACGACACGGCACGAACTCCGAGTTTGTCGAATGCGGTTCGGTGGTTGAGCGCCACGACACTGTAAACCAGGGGCACTTTCACCCCGTAATCGAGCGCCGCCTTTTGCTTCTCCGGAAGGTCCGGACACAGGTATGGGATCACCATGTTCCAGCACGCCAGCACGACTCCTTTTGCACGCACTCGGTAAGCCTTCTTGTCACGCCCGTAAATTACATCGACTTCCTTGGCCGAAGCAGGATCTCCCAGATTGCGAATTTCGACCGCCGTGCTGCTCAGCCGGATACGAACCGGAGAATCTGTCCGATCGAGCTGGCTGTAGTCAACCCTTGCGGTAACGATGTCTTCAGCCGTACTCCCGGGTGCGGAGTTGGGAATCAGGGATCGCACCAGCATGCGTGCGATCGATGCATTGCCGTCGGGGAAGTGGAAATGGTAGTCCCCCGGCTGCGGAGTCACCTCACCGAGGGCAGTGAACGTCAATCCCATCGAAGGAACTCGCTCGAGATTCATTCCCTGAAATCCCGGGAAATGCAGCGCCCAGCAATCGAGAGCGGGTACGGCATCGATGCCGATTCCGTAAAGGCCGTGGGTGCGAGTCTGGTAGAAAGGAATGACGTCGGAATGCGCTTTGACGATCTGCAGCAGGAAATCTTTGTAGCTTGTCCGGGAAAGCCGAGCCTTCTTTTCCTCTTGCGCCAGACCTGGGAGATAGTCGACTTTGGTCTCCTCGATGCGCGTGATATCGCGTTGCGCCTCACTCGAAAGCGGAGTTTTGGCGAGGAAGTCCGGCCACGACGGAGCCTTGGCAGCGCCCTGGCCGTACCATCGGCCGGGCGCGCCGGTCACCAGGCGATCGACTCCAAAGGTTTCCTTATCGAAGAAATAAGCCGTGCCTAATCCCTTGTAGACTTCGTGGTCCACACACTTCTTTTCTAAGGCCGGGGGATCAATCCCCAGCTCCGTAAGCAGTCCGCGCGCCTCTTGGCTGTAAGGAAACGGTGACTCAATGGCAACTGTGCCGCCGTTGGCGAGCAACAGCCGGCCGGCGACGCGAAATTCATTTCGCTTAGCATGCCCACCGAAGTCGTCGTGGTTGTCGAGGATGAGAATGCGGGCGGCGGCCCCGGCGTGCTTGCGATAAAAATACGCGGCAGCCAGTCCACTCATTCCACCGCCAACAACGACCAGGTCGTAATTCTCGTGGGTCTCGAGCGGTGTTCCAACCGTGTCCCAGAAGTTCCCGTCCCGCACAGCGTGCGCGACCTCGAACGACCCGGGGTGGCTGCCACGCATGCCGGTCAATGCTGGAGGATAATAGCCCGGGGCATCTTGGGCCGAGGGTGGTATCGTCGGACCGCCGAACATCACTGCCGGTAGCCATGCGCTCGTCAGTGCTCCGCCTACGCCGATCGCCACCCCATTCAGGAAATCCCGCCGAGTGATCGCACAATTCATTCCCAGTTCCCGGTCCCGCTTAGCATTCGCGCTCTTGAGGTTGGGATCATCCATGGGTGTCTTCACCGGTTGACATGCACGTCGTTAGCTGGTGGAACCGGAGCGCATGGTTAGAATTTCCTGCACCGCCCGGTATCCCTGATCGATGGCGATGTTGGTATAGGCATGACCGTCGGAATCCGAGTTGGCAATCGTGATCCGGCCGAAGGGCTGCCGGCCAATCACGCACGGGCGTTCTGAAGCCGGCCGGTCGAGCGGCTCAAACAACCGATTGTATTCATAGGCGTATCCGTGGGGCCAGCGATTCACGGTTATGGCTTGGATATCGCGCGCCGGATCGAATCCTCCTTCGACCAACATCCGCCCGAGTTCATCGCGAATGTTTCGCTCGAAGGTCGCAAAGGTTGTGGTGAACAAGTCCCAACGGCCCGCTTTGTACTGTTCCTTGCACGGCAGCCCGGGTTGGCACGGAGTTCGCATCAGATGGAGCAGACAGGACTGCTCGGGCTGACTGGGGAAGTGATAGTCGCCTATGGATACGGGAAAATCGAGGGAGACCGAGCTGAAATAACTAGCGGGCGCATAGACGGAGCTCACACCCAGCTTCTCAAACGGCTTCCAATTTGCGATCTGAACATTGGTGTAGACGAGCGGAATTTTCACCGCGTACGCCAATGCCTCTTTTTGTTTCTCCGACATCTCTGGGCACAGATAGGGAACCATCGTGTTGTAGCACGCCAGCACACAATGCGCAGCCCGGACCTTGCGGGCCTGATTGCCGCGAACGTATGTGACCTCGACTTCGCTTGCATTGTGGAGATCGCCGACATGCTTTGCCCGCACTGCGGTGCTATTGAGACGAATCCGGACCGAAGAATCCGGATTGTCCAGCCGTGCGTAGTTCATCCGGGCCGTGACAATGTCCTCCATGGTGTTGCCCGGAGCCGAGCCCGGGACCAGCGACCGAACCAGCAGGCGTGCCACCGACGAATTCCCGTCCGGGAAGTGAAAGATATAGGGCTCGGCTTGCTCCGGCGAGTTTTCATGGCTTTCCAGCTGAATTCCTCTGAATCCGGGATAATCCATCTCTAGGCAGTCGAGGGCCGACACTGCATCAATGCCCACGCCATACAAACCATGCGGAGCAGACTGGAAAACTTTGATGACATCGGGGTGAACCTTAACATACTGCAGAAGGTAATCTCGATAGCTGGTTTTGGTCAGCTTGCGTCTCTTCTCTTCCAGGCTCAGACCGGCCATGTAATCCACATTCGCCTGCTGCAAGCGGGACAGGTCCTGACGAGCAGGTTCTGCGATGGGAATTTTTGCCAAAGTTTCCGAGGAGTAGGTAAGACCTAGATAATGAGTGCCGAAGCCCGGCAACAACACGTCTCTGTCGAAGGTTTCCCTGGCGAAAAACGTCGCCCGTTTCAAGCTCATCGATTTATACAGACTCTGATCGAAGTATTTGAAAAACCGGTCCACATCGATCCCTAGTTCCTGCAACAGGCCAAAGGCCTCTTTGCTGTAATGATGGGGAGCCTCAAGCGACTGCGTCCCTCCATATCCGAGCAGGAGACGATCCCCAGCTTTGAATTCGTTGCGTTTGGCGTGTCCGCCAAAGTCATCGTGATTGTCCAGAACGAGAATCTTCGACTGCGGTCCAGCCGACTTTCGAAAGAAGTAGGCAGCTGCTAGGCCGCTGATGCCGCCGCCCACCACGATCAGGTCATACGACTCGTTATCGGAGACAGCGTCCGGCCATTCCTTGCCGTCACGCAGTGCGTGAGCAACCTCCCAGGAACCGTCATGGCTACCGCGCAGACCGGTTTTGGCAGGTGGGTAGTAATTGGGATCGTTTTCGGGCGCGAGCATTGGCTCCGGGACACCGAAGGCCAGCCAGGCAAAACTCCTCGGAACCACGGAAGCGCCCACCGCGAGGCTTACACCGTTGAGAAAATCCCGCCGAGTGATCGACCGCCCCATTCCTAACTCGCGATCTGTTTTTGCTTTGCTCATCTTCATCCTTAGCGCCTGCTGCATCAGGGCCTACGTCTTGCGAGAGAGACATCACGTGCCGTGGTGAACTCGACTGTCAGGTTGGAGAGGAGCGCGCGCTGCGTTGGTTCACGCGGGCTACCAGTCCCTAAAGGCACTCTCGGGAAAGAGCAAGACGCGAATCGCCTCGTTTCGGCCCGGCTCCTTGCCGCTGCCTCCGATCCCTCTACGACCCTTCTGAAATCGTCAAAACGTCAACTTCAAAGCTAGCTGCAGAATTCGAGGATCGAACGTAGTTGAAATCAAACCCAGGTTTGGATCGCTCACGAACGTGCTTTGAGGATTTTGGAACTGCGTGTGATTCAGAATGTTAAAGGCCTCGACGCGGAACAGCAACTTCAGCTTCTCGCCCACCAGATCGGTGCCCTTTTCCAGTGACAAATCAAAATTGAATCGTGTAGGACCGGCCAGGGAATCGCGCCGGTAGCTTCCGTAGAATCCGATCGGGCAGGTGTTGGCGTTGATACAGGGATTCGCTACGATGTCGGCAGGATTGAAGAAAAAGTTTCCTGTCGTCTCGACACCGGCAGTCGGATTCATCAGTGTCTGAACCTTGTGAGGATCAAAGGTCTGAATGGAGCGCGTAACCTGATCCGGGCGGATCAACTGCGGGTCCCCATAGCCCGAGGGACCGGCGAGACCCGTCTCGGGGCTCGCGGTGTCGGCGTAGAAATCGAGCGGAACGCCCGACTGATAGTAGGCGATCGGATAAAGGCTCCAGCCGCTGGTCAATCGTTTGGGCCCAGTCGCCCAGAGATGGTCGAACGGCAGATCCCAGCCCGCGCTGACTTCGATCCGGTTTCGCATATCAAAGTCGGCGTTGCCATAGAATCGATGCGGTTCGAAATAGGGAATCTGCAGGCTGCGCTGGTTAAAGCCCGATCCGTTGTCGAAGTTATGCGACCACGTGTAGGAAACGTTGAAATACATGTCGCCAAGGTTGCGCCAGTTGCCGGTCCGTTTGCTGAGGCTGGCCAGCATGCCGTTATAGTTGGCATTGTTCAGCCCCGCAAACGTGTCCGGTAAAGGAGCATACCCATTTAGGGGCGTGAGTCCCAGTTCCACGTTCAGTAGATTGTTGCACCCAAGAGGCTGCCCGCAGGTCGAGGGAAGGACCGGATTGATATCCACCCAGGTGAGCAGCTTGTGGGAGGAACTTCCCACGTAGCTTAGTTCCGCCATCAGGCCATTCCCCAGTTGGCGCTGCACGCTTAAGTTGTATTGGTAGATATACGGGGTCTTCAGATGCGGGTCGACAAAGAGATTTCCGTAGCCAAAAGGCAAGTAACCGGCGGCGGCGAAGTTCAAATCGCGTGGCGGAGTCCTTGAAGGAAACGGGTCGGGCTCACCTGCGGTCTGGTAAGGATAGGACAAGGATGTGTTTTGCGCATTGGTCGGGGATGGACCGAAGAAGAGATCCGATGAGGACCACCATGGTAGGACGCCGTTGTTCCAATCCGCCATCCAGCCGTTCAACGTGTCGTAAAACATGCCTCCGCCGCCGCGCACACTGGTCTTGCCGTTACCAAAGGGGTCCCAGGCAAAGCCAAAACGCGGAGCGAAGTCTTTGTGATCGGGAAAGTACCAGCCGGTAGGCGCGCCCGGGTCCCCGGGTACGACCAGACCCGGTGGCGCGTACTCGAATCTGGTGGAGTGGAGTCCGGGGATAAGGCTGTAGCTGTGCCCATGAATGTCGGTTTCCGGGCTGGTGTATTCCCACCGCAGGCCTATGGTCAGCACCAGGCGCGGTGTCACCTTCCATTCATCCTGCCCGAACAACGAATACTGCCTCTGGTGCTCGTTATTGTTGGCTCGCGGATATTGCTGGTATTCGTCCGGGGCCCCGAAGAGAAAGTCGGCCAGATCGTTTCCGGAACCGACCTTCGTCTGCGTTCCGTAGAAAAAGAACCATCCGTTGGTCGCGTAGGCATAGACCGAGTTCTCTTGCAGGACGGCAAACCGCCCTCCGGTCTTGATCGTGTGCCGCCCTCTGGTCCAGGTGAGCGTGTCCGAGATGCCATAGGTGTCGTCCGCCTTTTTGCGGGGCAAGTTGGGGTCGAAGCCAAGAACCAGGTTGCTGCTCAACAGTTGAATAATGGGAGGGGCGAATGGGAGATCGGAGTTAATGTTTACGCCCAGGGCGGCCGGGTCAGGAGGTTGACTTCCTGCGGAAGCGGTTTGGTAAAAACGATTGGCCGTGGCATGAGCTTCGTTCAGTAGGGCAGGCGAAAATGTTTTTGTGTAGGCCAGGTTCAGAAATTGATTGGTGGTCGAAGTATCCTCGGGAAATCCCAGTACAGTAGGGAACACTCCGAGGGGGGCTCCGGTCGGTTCCTGATTGGAACCGACGGTGAGGGATAACCGGTCAACCGGAGTGGCGTAAAAATCCAGCTTGCCGATATATTGATTGACATTGTCAAAGGCTCTGCCTTCGGGAAATAACTGCCCGTTCGGGGAGGTTGGGACCAAGCCGGCATTAATGTAGGCCTTGGCTACTGGATTGATTTTGCTGGGATCGATGATGGCTTGATTGGCGAGCGCCGGGTTGGATTGAAGGTACGGATGTGCCTGCAGATAAGCCACGACGTTCGGATCGGGGCCGCCGTTCACCGCCTGAGAGAAATTGCCATCCAGCTCGCCCGGCGTGTATGTGGTCACAGCCTGCCCGTGGACGATAGAGATTTGGCGCTGCCCCTGGTAACCGAAAAAGTAAAACATGCGATCTTTGATGATGGGGCCGCCGAATGTTCCTCCGAACTGATTCCGCTTCAGCACTGGCCGCGGGTGCCCGAGCTCATTGTCGAAGTAATCGTTGGCGTTGAAAGCGTCGTTCCGTAGATAGTCAAACAGGCTGCCGTGCAGCGCATTGGTGCCGGATTTCGTTACTACGGTGACGGTGCCGCCGCCGTTGCGGCCGTATTCCGCGGTATAGTTGTTGGTCAAGATACGAAATTCGTCTACCGTATCGGGGTTGGGGTCAAAGACGACGTTGTTGCTGGTGACAGAATTATTGAGGCCCCCATCGAGCAGGTAAGTCACCGCGTCCGGCCGCCCTCCCGCTACCGTAAAACCCTCCGCAAACTCACCGGATTTCTCCGAACCGTACCCTGTCAGGGGCGCAGGAAGCACGCCAGGCTGAGTAAAGGCCAGGTCCAAGACCTCGCGGCCGTTGAGCGGAAGGTCCTGAATGGGTTTGCCGGTCACAGTTCCGCCGACGGTGGGATTTACGGTTTCGACTTGGGCCGATTCGGATTGCACTTGCACAACTTCCGTGGTTGCTCCGATCTTCAGCGCGACATCGACCCGCAGCGACTGGTTGATATTCAGTTCCTGCGGCTGGGTTATAGTTTTGGTAAAGCCCTTCATCTCGGCGGTCACTACATACCTGCCAATCGGAAGATCGAGAACCTGATAGGAGCCCGTGCCGTCGGTGAGCACAGTCCGCTGCACGTTCGTCCCGGCGTTGGTTACGGTCACTTTAGCCCCGGCGATCGCCGCCCCCTGCGGATCGGTGACGATCCCGATGATTCGGCCGTTAGTGTTTTGGCAAACGGCGGGAAGACAAGCCGCCAGGCATATGATCGCTAGTTGAATGAGCAGTCGATAGGCGCTCGATCTGAATGCCGAGCTTGCGTAGGGCTTCATGGACCAAACCTCTCTGGGAGAAACGTCGTCAGACTGGGCGGAAGAGATGGAAGATAGTGGAAAACGAGGCTCCATCGGTGTACCCCATAGGTCGCGAAGGACAGTCGCCGTCATCCCAATAGATTTGAAACCTTGCTATAGTCCGGGAAGGTTAGTGAAAATCAGCGAGCTCTGTCAAGCCAATTGTCGATTGTGGCCGTAAACGGGAATCTCATCGACAAGCACAGGTCTGGGGCCCTCAGTCCCGGTTTTGCTTGGTGAAGCGCTCGAGGCGGCAGGAAGATTGGAACCGCGCCTTCGACTCTTAGGAATAGGGTGCAGGGCTACTGTTTCGCATCCCGCAAGCTTGTGAAAGTGACTGCCGTCACTGCTCGGTCGTTGCCGGCGCAGCATACTGAAGTTGCACGACCACCCAATCGAGCCAGAGAGGCGCGCATGAGAGGCAGATCGAAGTCCCGGAAGCTTCCTTCAAAGAAGGCGAATCTTTCAGGCAACACCGAGCAACGAATTCGCCTTCGCGCCTACCCCTGGCTCGAAGCCGAAGCAGAGATCCTCGGGACGGAAAAGCGACGGAAGGTCAAAGCAATCAAGGCTGCGCAACGCGACCAAGCAGATGGAGAACAATGGCCCGAAGTTCTACAAGGGGCCTCAGTAACGTTACGACGATTTCTGAGAGGCTTCGACCGTTTCGAATCGGGACGGAAGACGGTACCGGTTGGGTGCGTGGGAGTGAAGGGCGCTGCCCGGAAGTGAACTGAGAGAACCCTCGGTTTGCCCCTATTCACGAGTGATTCCGAAAGTGGAGCGGGTGCTATCCCCGCTCAGGACTTGATGGTAAAAGGAACTCCGTTCGAGTCTCCCCCACAACCATTGTTCGAGGTGAAACCAAAGATGTAGGTCGTATTGTTCGAAGGAGTGAAAACAAACACCAGAGCCGTACCCGCAACGGCAATGCGGGAAGCCGGTATTTCGGCGAGCAACTGGTTGCTATTGACATAGGTCGTAACGACCGGGGCACCGTTCCAAACCACGATGGAATTGGAAACGAAATAGGAGCCGTTCACGGTCAGGACAAACTCAGGCCCACCCGCAGTCGCGCTGCTAGGTGAAATCGAAGTGACCAATCCGCGACGATTGCAGGTACCACAAGATAGGCTACCGAGAGACACGAGAATGGCCAAGAAGCATAACCGGTTTGATCCTATGTGACTCATTGCCGGCCTCCTTTAGCAACCAAGGAACGCAGTCCAAGAGTTAAAGATGGCGGCGAACCAATCCAAGTGAAATGAGGATCTCTCGGGCCTTATCTGTTAGCGGCACCCCCTCCTCATCACTCTCCTGTCGAGCCCCACTAAAATTAAACTCGACAGCAGCTCAAAAGTTGCGGCCAATGCCACCACCCTTTCCCGGTATCGGCCGGGGCGGTAGATAGCCTCCGGAAGCGCATATCGCGTCGCAGGTTCCATGGCCAAGCCCCTACGCTACCCTCTATCCCTCCGGCCTAGACGCTCCGGCTTCTAGGAGTTCTGCAGCGGCCCGGAATGCTATTCCGAGGGACTAGCGCGGGATCTCCAGCTTCCCTTGCAGGGCCATCCCTCAACACATTTTGCCGATCTCCCGGCAACTTTTCACCTTTCACCTTCGAACTGTCGACCCTGCTCGCTACAGAAAACAACGGGGAGCATTTTCGCTCCCCGGTGCTCAGCTTTCAATTGTGACCGGACCCGATCAGAAGTTCACGCGCAGTGAGAACTGACCGAATCGGCGCTCGTCATGGTTGCCGCCGATGGCGATGGTATTGAGACCTCCCTTGAGCGCGATCACGGGCAAGGGTGGACCAATGGTCCCCGGGGTATTATCCACGGAAAGTGCGGATTCGTTCACGAACAAATTGTGATGATTGAAAATGTCGAATCCTTCGGCGCGAAACTGCAGGCCAACTCGCTCGGTGAGAGGGAAAGTCTTGCTCACAGCGAGATCGGTGTTCCACGCGCCCGGCCCGTGCAGCGCGTTCCTACGCAGCATGTCCGACGGAAAGGGACCAAAGTCTGAGATGCCCAGTGTCGGATTGAAAGGTGCGAGGTCATTCGCCCCGGGGATGGTCATGATTCGGAACTGGTTTGGGCCAACTAGGGTCGGCGTACCAGGACCAAAGTTCGTCATCGGGGTGGAGGGCACGATTCTTGGAACCCCGCCGTATCCGTTCTCATTGTACGTATAGTCGTATGCTGAGAAAGGTACGCCGCCGCGGGCAGTAAAGATGCCCGAAAGCGACCAGCCCCCCAGAGCTTGACGCTCGGGACCTTTTCCGTTTTTGAGCCAGGGCAGTTGCCAAATCGGGGCTACCACGAAACGGTTCCGGAGATCATAATCGGAGCTGCCCCAGTCCAGCTTCGGATTTGAAGGATCCAGGTACCCGAGATTGCCGATGTATCCGGAAGCCCCTTGGGCGCTGTCGGAGAAGGTTGAACTTAGGTCATCGAGAGAGTGAGCCCAAGTGTAGTTAGCAATGACGCTGAGGCCAGTATTACGTATGTTCTGCGTCTGGAATTTTAAGTTGAGGGCATTGTAGCTGCTCGTCCCACCGCTGCCGCGCACGTTGACGCCGGCAAATTGATTGTTTGGCCGAGTGAGGCACTCATCCACTCCATTGACCGGGTTCGCAAAGATACCGGCACACTGAGGGCCTGTGACTAAAGGGGCCCCCAGGAGTGCTTGAGCACCGCCAATGGGATTCCCGAGGATGATGTCATAGAGGTGCACACCATGCGCGCCGCTATACTCCAGGGCAAAGAGTGTGTTTCGGGCCAGCTGACGTTCCACCGCCGTGCTCCAGAATTGGGTCTGCGCTACGTTAATATTCTGGTTGACGTTACGTAGTTCCAAATTGGGCAGTGGAACGGGTGGGCCAGGAACCCCCAGCGGACCAAGGTTGCTGTTGGTTACCGGAACACCATAGGCCTCTAGCACGCCATAGGCAGGGGCATTCTGAATCATGTTGAACGTCACGTTCCCAAAATTGCGTTCGTAGCTCATGCCAAACCCACCCCGTAAGCTAGTTTTGCCGTCCCCAAACATGTCGTAGGCGAAACCGACGCGTGGAGCCGCCGTGCCCCATCGTGGAGACCACAAACCCCCAACGGGACTCTTGTCCGCGATCTCGACCTGACCGGTGGCGACTTTCTCGTAAATACTGGTACCCGGGCCGTAGTACAGGTTGGAGTCAAGATTCGGATTGAGGTTATGCTGTACACCGTAGTGCTCATACCGTAAACCATAATTCAGTGTGAGCTTGGGAGTGGCGCGGAAGCTGTCTTGGACATAGATCGCCCAGTCTCTGTATCGATAGCTACGAGAGAAACTTGGCGAAGTTACGGGAGGGGTCACCTCGCAACTCGGGGTCGAGATCAATGTGCCGTCGGGGTTAGATCTACATGGCAGCTTCCCTTGCGGATTGATTGCCGCTTCGTAATAATCCAATATCCCAGTAGTCATAGCTGTCAATGCAGCCGCTGGACCGGTCGGTAGAACCTCAGTGGCCTGAGCGTAAGCGCCATACGCCATGTTCAGTTGAAGGTAGGTAAACTGGCCGCCGAAGCGCATGGAGTGCTTGCCTTTAGTCCACGACAGATCCTCCATTAGCTGCAGGGTGTTCTGGGGACCTCCGTAGGGTAGCCCGCCCTCCCCGGGTGCCATGAAGTTTTCTAGTCCCGGGAACTCAATCGGTAGGCCTGCCGCCGTTGCACCTCCAAACATCAGGCCCGGCGTGTCTTGCAGGGCTGTGTTGTAGTAATTCGGGCTGGTGAACCGACTGAAACTTACTTTCGTGTTGCTTAGCAGGTAGGGACTAAAGGTATGATTCAGCGAGTAAAGCCCAGTATTGTTGTTGTTGAAGCCGCCTACATCATATTGAGGATACGCACTGTAAAACGCGTAGCCTAAGAAAAGGTCTTGCCCCTCCTGAGCAAAACGGAAGAACATCTGGGTATTGTCGCTACGGTTGTAATCCATACGTCCAATTACCCGGTGCGTATTTTGCGGATAGTCGCCACCCGCATCCGCGTTGGCTTTGAAGTTGACCAGGCCCAGAATCGGCGTGGCCGCTGGGATCCCCGGGATGGTAAACCCTAGCTGGGATTGGGTGAGGGTGGAGCTGATCGGGTAATGCGTGGCCCCATAGGTAGCAAAGTAGGACTGTACGTTGGGGGCCGTCAGGGCCAAAAACTCAGGGGTCGGGATCAACTCGGTCTCGCTAGCTTGACTGCGAACGCGGGTCCATTCCGCGGTGCCGTAAACGAACAACTTGTTCTTGATGATTGGGCCGCCGGCTTCGAATCCAAATTGATTGCGCGTGTACCCACCCTTTGGAGCCGGCAGAGTGCTATTCGTACAAGTGCCAGCAGTAAGGCAAGCGGCATTTAGGGCATCATTTTGATAGGTGTTAGCGGTGTAAGCGGCGACCCGGTTGAACTCCCACGCGGATCCGTGGAAATTATTCGTGCCAGCTTTCGTGGTGAGGTTGACGACGCCGCCCGACGCTCGGCCGTATTCGGAAGAGAAGTTGTTGGTAATGATGCTGTACTCCTGCACCGAATCGACCGGGATCCCCTCGCCCACAACGGCACCGAATATACCGACGTTCTCAACTCCGTCGAGCAGAATCTCAGTGCCGGATTGGCGCTGGCCATTGATCGCATAGCCGACGCCGCGGCTGCTTAGATTCTGCGAACTATCGCTATTGTTTGTCGTATTGTCCCCGGAGCTCACGTTGCCGGAAACAGCGACAAAATCATAGGGATTTCGCGTGAGGCTTGGGAGCTGCTCCAATTGTTGTGTGTCAACGAGTTGGGAGAGTTCCTGGGTCTCCGTATTGACGGCAGTCGCAGCCGCCGCCTGCACCTCGACCATCGTGGTACTCTTGCCCACACTAAGTTGGGCATTCAGCGGCGCGATTCCTCCGACCGTGACCTCGATAGTAGCCTGGAAGGTTTGAAAGTTCTGGGCTTTGACGGTCACCTGATATTGCCCCACGGGGAGCCCAGGAATCGAATATTGTCCAATACTTCCCGTTTGTACCGTTCGCTCTGCTCCTGTCGCGAGGTTTCTGGCAGTGACCGCTGCGCCGACGATAACCGCGCCTGATGTGTCCCGTACCGTACCCGAAATCGTCCCGGCCTCCACTTGGCTGAAAGCCAGATTGGCACTTAGCGCCAACACACCTAGCACAGCTAACCCGTATGCGAATTTCTTGAACTTGCAGAGGAATCGATTCATAAGATTTCTCCTGAGAGCGGAATGAGTCACAGCCCACTGGGCTAGCGGGCCTTCGTGAGGTGTGAACAGGAGCGTCGATAGGATTTATACGTCGAACCGACAGTAGCCGCTGTAAGCGCCATCACTGAACACCGTGACGCGTGAGAACTCGCGGTACCCAGAGGTCGGAAACGCAGGCACAATCGTGGTCTTTCTCGCGCGCAACATAACCCGTTGCCAGTTTGTTCTCGTGCAATTCACAGGCCAAATAACATTTCCCGGTTCACTAGAAGAGCTGTTCCACATGTTGTTGATCGCGCGTATAAAGCTGCCGTCACCGACAACGAATTTGTTCGATTCCAGTCGACATGAATTCCAGACTTTGTATCCTCATCCCGAAAACTGAAAGAGGGCCAGGGTGGGTTCTGCCCGCAATCTGTGCGGTGATGCGCTGAGGAATGACACATTGACATACACATTATGTCTTGTGCATAGAAAATCTGACCGTTGCAAGCATTGGGATGAGGGCCTGGACCATGAAGATCGGCCTGCGTGGAGGCGCCGCGCACATCGGCCCTGGCGCGAATGTTATTTGTTATCAACCGGGGCG
>JASHSL010000539.1 GCA_030040855.1 Terriglobales bacterium | reverse complement strand
AGTACACTTTTATTATACGGGCTCGGGCGGCTGCCGACAAGGGGACCGGCTTCGATGCCTTTTGGGGGACCGAGGAGGCGGCGAGTGCCGCACGACCGCTTCGACAATGCCTGCGTGCAACCATCCTGCGGAGTGAGCGGAATGGTCTGACCACCGAGGCCGGTTGGACTGGCTCGAGATTAGGCCAACCGACAATTGCCCGCCGACGATTGAGGCCGTGACCGACTTGTGCCCAGCTACGGTTCGACGCCGCTATGGCTGATTGTTGTTCCAGTGCTTGGGAACACCGGTGCGCCCTGAACCACCAACCGGTGGCCCCAGTCCGGGCCGAGGACGCATGGGTCAGGGTGGTGGGGGACTTCACCTGCAGTCGATCGATCTTTACGGTAGGTCCGCATTTTGCACAGCTTGGTCCGTTGGCAATCCTCTCGATTTTGGCTAAAATACTGCTTAACCTGCGGACACTCCCCCCCGAGTTTGGTCCCTTGGCCACTACGTCGTTTTGCGTGAGTGAGAGTCCTGGCCGAAGGGATTTTCTCTTTACGGCAAGCAGTTACAAAGGTCACTTGGCGTAAGGGCAAACTCTTCATAACATGCAGTTTGAGGCTCGGTCCATGCATGGCATAGCGGTTACGGTTCTGGCGGAAGACAAGGAACGGCTCTCGGTACTCCAGCAACGGCTCGAGACCACCCAGATCGGGCGCAATGTTTTCGCTCATATCGGATTCCCCGGCGGTCAGACCGACCCGGTTCTCCGCCAGATTCAAGACCTGGGGGCGGAAATCGTGCTGGTCGACATCGATCCCCAGCATGCGGAGCGCGCCTTCCGCGCGATCGAACTGATTCGCGCGAATACCAACGAAATTGCAATTTTTGCCGTGGGTCCGCACCAACCGGACACCATCGTTTCCGCGATGCGCGCCGGGGCCGGTGAATATCTCGAGCGCAATGCCGCCCCGGAAAAACTGCTGGAGGCATTCGCGCACTTCACCGCCTCGCGCAGTAAAGCTCGAACCTCCTCCGGCCGCGCTCGCGTATTTACGGTGGCGAATTCCAAAGGTGGATCGGGAGCCACCACGGTGGCGGTCAACACCGCGATCGCCCTCCAGGACCGGCATGCCGGAGTGCTGCTGGTGGACTTCGCGACCCTGGGGCACGCCGCCTTGCACATGAACGTTCGGCCTGCGTTTGGGATTGCAGACGCGCTGCAGAATCTGCACCGCATGGATACCGCTTTACTGCAGGGGCTCATGACGTCGTGCAAGAACGGCTTGCAAATGTTGGCTGGCCCGCAGCAACCCCAGGTGGTAGCCCCCACCGTGGCCGAGCTGGCGCGCCTGTTCGATCTTCTGGTTTCTCACTTCCGTTACGTGGTGGTGGACTGTTCCAACCGGGTGGACGAAACTGCGCGGGTGCTGTGTGATTTGTCGAACGCCGTGCTCTTGGTGGCTCAGGCCGATGTGGTTTCGCTGTGGAGCGCGGGGCGCATGCGGAACTTTCTCGAGGAAGGGACCGGCCGAGCGCGGGTTCGTTTGGTGCTGAACCGTTACAAGAAGATTCCCGGCTTCAGTGATGCGGATGTGGAGACCGCGACCAATTGCAAGATCCTTTGGAAGATTCCGAACAACCATCAAGCGGTGGCCCCAGCCATCGACAAAGGCGCCCCGGTGGCCTTCCAGGAGAGTCTGGATGTCGGACGTTCCTTCCGCGGCCTGGCGGCGCTCCTGGCGGAGGCCGTTCCCACCACGGATGGATCTCTTGATCTTGCCTATCAGCCCGAAAAATTACAGGACGCGAAGAAGACCGCAAGAAGCCTGCTGATTTCCCCGGTGCGTGCCGGAGGGCAGTGAAGCCAGCTCGGGGAGCTCTCCGGGCGATGGCTTGGCATCCTGAGGCCCGCCTCGTACCATCGCACTGCGCCGCATGCAGAACTCCCTCTAGGATCGATGCCTGATCTCGGCGCTATTTGCCCGCGGCAGCTCTTCCTTCCAGTTGGGCGTAGATGGCGGGGTCGGTGCAGACCTCGTAATACCAGTGGTCAGTCCAGCGCTGGAGCGAGAAGTTGCGGGCGTCGACCAGGGGCACCCGGCTGGCACGCACCACGATTTTGCGGAAGATGTCATTGCCGATCGAGACCAGTCCGCTCCAAGCGCGGTATTGTTCCTCCCCCTTCGCCGCGGGAACATTCAACGTGCAAGGTTCGAGCGAAATTTCCTGCTGCAGCTTATGAAAGGCGGCTTCGCTCATGCGAATGCCATTCACGTTGTATTTCAGAATAAAGTCTTCCGGGCTGTTTTCCATCTCAGCGTCACTGATGGTCTGGAATACATAGACATGAAAAGGGGTCAGCGATCCCTCGATGGCTTTCCGCAAACGCTTGCTGCAGGAGGAAAGCCGGTCGCTTTCGTTGAGGGCGTCGGAGATCATGATTCTCTCTTCGCCATCCATGAGGTACATCGGCGGCGAATCCTGGTAGCTAATGCCAATTCCCAACTCCAGGCTGGGCAACCCGGAACGCTGCAACAGCTGGTTATATCCCCGCACGATTTCGACAATCTCCCGGGCCAGAACTGCCGCGCGCCCGACGCCCATTCCCGGCTCGCCCGCGCGTTCGAGCAGGGCCAGGATGATTGCGTCTCCCTCCAGGAACACCTTGGAGGCGCCGTACTTCGCCAAGAGCTTGTTCACCGGATCATAAAAATTCAAGCTGAAGTAAGAGGCGGGATTCATGTCGCGGTCGAGAAGCGAGCGGGTCAGCCGGGAGGAGTCGCGCACATCGGCCTTGATGATCACGTGCTCTAGGATTTTGTCTCCGCCGGAGGTTTGCTCTTCCTTGAGCAGGAACTCGTAAAGGGTTCCGTTCATGGCCGATAGCTGCTGCGTTTTCTCGTTGGTGACCAGCTGGATGCTATCCAGGGCCCCGTTGAGCGCCTCCAGTTGCCGGCGTGCCCGATGATAGCGAAAGAAGTCGCGCAGGAAGCGGGAGGCGATCTTCGCCCGCTCGGCTGCGCGGTAGCTGGCCACCCGGTCAATCGCCGCCTGCAAGCTGGCGGGGGTTAATTTACCGTGTTCGGCGATCAGCTTTTCCACCCTCGAGCGCTCTTCGCGTGAAGTGAGAGCATGTTTGAGTTGTGCGGGATTGATGCGGGGCGAGTATTCGGCCAGCAGCGGCACAACCTCGTAGGATGCCACCACATGTTCCATGACCCTTTCGCGCTCGAGCAGGCTCACCCAATTAGCCAAGCGCGACTTTTGCGACCGGCTTTCCGGGGTCGAATCGTCGGGCATGCCAGCGCCGACCAGCGCTTGCGCGTTTTCCGGTTCGTTGAACCAGCCGTCGAAGTCACTGGGAGCGTCCGGCAGCTTCATCGATTCCAGGAATTCGCAGGCGAGTTTGCGGATGTTTGCGAAACGGTCCGGGTCACTTTCAAAATTGCCCAGCATGACGAAATGCTCGGCATTGAGGTGGGCATCAGTACCGTCTTCGGTAAAGATCAGCGGATTGAGGAACAACTTGTAGGGCTCCTCTCCGCCGCTTCCGAACAGAGAGCGTCGCGTGCGGGCTACGGTATCCTTCTCCGCATCCCGCAGGGTGCGAAAGATCTCTTCGCCGGTCTTGCGCAGAATTGTTTTCTTGCCCACCTGCAGCGCGGCCACGCGCTCGCGATACTCGTACGCTTTCTGATGGCGGAAGCCCTCGTAGCTCTTGACTGCCATGCGGCAGCGTTCGAGGACTTGGGCAAACTGCGAGTTGAACTCCACGCGCAAGAACTTGATAATGGCGGCTCTCCCTAGTAAATCGAGGGCCGGGTTCTCCTCTGCCTTGGCGCGATTCAGCACGGCGACGTGCAGCTCGGTGAAGAGGGTCTTCAAATCGGCCGGCTCGGCCTGAGATTTGACATTCGCTTTCGACTGGATGAAATGATTTCTGGTTTTTTCGGGCTCAACCGCCGCCAGGGCTCCTTCCAGGTCGCCGTGGCGAATCAGCAGGCGCGTAATGTGCCGCCTCGCTTGCTCCACAAACTTAGGGCTGAGGTGAACGTCATGGCGCAGATTATCTACACCTACCTGAAGACCTTGGAGGGATAAGGACGGGACATAGGAGACCAAAACCGGAGGGACTGTATCTTCCACCGCCTGACCGAGTTTGAAGATCGGGATTCGTAGCATGGGTGTCGGTTATGGCTTTGCCGCCTGACTGCCCAAGCCTGCACGAATAGGGGGGCCCAGCTCAGACCACAGTGGGGGCGCACAAATCGAACCTTGGTTGCGCATTGAAGTCTCGGAATCTGCCAGCTTTGCCGAACGTTCCTTCTGTGCCGGAGCGTAGCACGGGCCTGCCCCTCGGCCAATGTTACGTAAGTGATCTCCTGGCAAGTACTTTCTTGCGAAGGGAAATTCGGTTCCGGTTCCGCCGGGTGAGGTTCGATACGCTTCGCTTCGCTAGGGCCGGGTGTTCAGCGGATGCTTAGCCTTTTCGAAGAATTCGTTTTGCAAAGCAAGGCTCGTCTCATCGGCTTTCACGGCTCGAATCGCCTCGGCGATCCTATCTTCCCAATAGCTCATTTCAAATTCGCCGCGCGCCCGGGTGGCTGCTCCTCCCTGGCCCGAGTAGTGGTAGGGGAAACGGGCATACCACCAGATCGCGGTGTAGAGATCCTCGGGCAGTCGAAGACGCGCCTGGTCCGCGCCTGATTCCTGACCCGTCCGGTCCATATGCACCAAATCGGGGCGACTCACCAGCATCTTCGAGGTCTCCGATTCCCCGGCGTGCATATCCGGCCCGGAGCTCCGCTTGGCCGGCCCGCCAGGCGGAGCACCGAGAACCGGCAGCACATAAACCACATAATCGTGCGGCTTCTCAAGCTGCGTCTGGGCAAAGAACGGGAGTAGGTTTTCATTGCCGCCGTGTCCGTTGACGATAATGATCTTCTTGCATCCGTTTCGTGCCATCTCGTCCGTGGTTTCCTGCAAAAGTTCCAGCTGCAGGTGCCAGCTGTAAGCCACGGTTCCCGGCTCGTGCTTGGCCTCAAAAATCTGGCCAAAGTAATACTCCGGAAATACCAAGGCATACTCCTGTTGTGCCGCTCGGACGGCAGCATAGCGCACATCGAGCAGGTCGGTACCAAGCGGCAAGTGGGGCCCATGTTTTTCAAGGATTCCGAAGGGCAACAAGCAGGTCGCTTTCGATTGCTCGATGGCAGTTCGAAAATCGTCGGCCGTGAGTTCTTCCCAGTGAACGGACAGCTTCGGCGGAGCCTCCGCCATTCCCGTCCAAAGCAAGACGAGCAATAGGTAACGAAGAGCGGTCATGCCATCGTTCCTCCGGGTTTGCGCATTGTAGCACCGCCGCTACGGCTATCTTTGCGGTCTTCCCACTGCTTGGAATCGATCACCGCGCGGTAACTCTACGACCTCGAGGCCGGGTCATAGGACGCGGAGGACTATGGTACTGGGGCTTGATTTTGACCGGGGTCGCTTTAGCGTATCTTGCTGTGGCACCATAGCCGCATGAGCATTTGGAAGATTCCGGCTATCCTTACTGCCGTTGTCTTCACCCTTCTGGTGTTGCAGGGGATGCGCACTTCCGAGATTGAAGCAAGAATCACCGTCGAAAAAGGGTAGCATCGCCAAGAGGCTGTGAGCCGCCGATGTTGGTAGCGGCGATTAGAATGCGTCACTGGCCGCCAAGAAAGTGTTGATTGGTCTCGGGGGGGGAGTCCGGTGAGTAGCAGTCACCCTGACATTGGAGGAGCCTTTTTCCATGCCCACTCTGGTGGAACAACCCACGCGCATTGTTTCGTGCGGGAACAAACCTAAGCTGATTGATGAATACATCGGACGAGTGAATACGGACACGGCCGGGGTCAGTGTCGCCCACATGCGCAGCCCGCAGGGCTGGGAGGAGCCGGGCCAGAGTCCTGAATTCGACGAGTTTACGTTTGTGATCAAGGGCGTGCTGCGCGTGCGCCACCAAGGCGGCACGATCGATGTTGCTGCCGGGCAGGCGGTCATTGCGCACCGGGGGGAGTGGATTCAATACTCGACTCCGATCGAAGGCGGTGCGGAATACGTCGCAGTTTGCCTGCCGGCGTTCTCCTTGGATACGGTTCACCGCGACGACGAGTAAGGAACAGGAGCGGCGAGAAGTTGCTGGCCCGCCGCCCCAGCGGTCGGCAGGCTACCGACGCCTCCCCTTTCATCTGAGGGGTTCCGAGGTTCACGCACAGCCGGTCGGGGAGTCTTTGGTGACGATCTGCGTCCACCCCCGGCTCGACCTGGTTGGACAAGCTATAACTGCCCCATCGTTTAGGCATCGGTTGGTGCCGTTCTAGGGCGCCTCGATCAGCTCCATCCTCCCATCTCTGGTGCGATGCAGAACCATGACTCTGCCCTGCGGATCCCGAAAAACGAACACATCACGGTCGCGGAAGTGGGCTTCCTTGATGGCCTCTTCGAGGGTCATGGGACGCAGAGCTACGGCCTCGGTCGAGCGAACCAGATGAACCGCGGTAGAGGGGGAGACGGCGGGGAATTTGTGCGCTACCAAGTCAAGAACCGGCTGTTTTTCTTCCTCTGGCGCAGCGGCCATTGCTTCTTGCGGCCCGCGACCATCCCATTTGAGGGAAATGGAGCTCGGCTGACGGCGTCGCTTGCGGGTGCGCCACCGACTCTTGTACTTGACCGCCTGGTTCTCCAGATGGGCGAATGCCTCATGGATGGCGGCGTTCATGTCCCCCGCCTGGGCCACGCCAACCAGAGGGCCATTGCGCGGTTTGATGGTGATTTCGGCCTTATGGCGATGCTTCTCGACCACCAGGATGACCTTGGTTTCGAACCGGTTGCCAAGGATCTTGCGGATCTTGCTGAGGCGGGCCTCCACCTCCTTTCGAATCGCAGGAGTAATCTCGTACTGCCTGCCGGTGTATTCCACATTCATGAGCGCCCTCCTGAGTTCGTGTTTGTTCGAGTGCCGGGACTTGACTACCGAGGATGCTCGTCTTGCGCTCGACGGCCACGGCTTAGAGGTGGCGTGGCGAGCTCGCGCGAGCTGTGGGCGATCCAACCATCGTCGCCGAAGGATCGACCAGTCATCATTTCTATGGCTTCTCTATTTCTTCACTCTTCTATTTCTTCACTCTGCGCTGGTGGGTGCTCGGGATGCGCAGGTCCTCCCGATATTTGGCGACCGTGCGGCGAGTGACCTGGATGCCCTGCGATTGCAGAATGCGGGTGATCTGCTCGTCGGT
>JASHSL010000538.1 GCA_030040855.1 Terriglobales bacterium | reverse complement strand
GCAATGCCGGGAAGATTGATGCCTTGATGCTCCTCGAGCTGGCCGCCATGGACCACCTCGCACTCCACATCCTGTCCCCTCACCCGGGAAACCCGCAACTCGATGCGACCGTCGGAGAGCAGGATGCGCGCACCCGGGGAGACCTCCCGCGCCAAACCACGAAAGGTAGTGGAGATCAGCCGGGAGGTGCCGTCGACGGGGCGGGGAGTGATGGCAATCCGTGACCCGGTTTCAAGCGTGACCGGAAGGTGATGCTCGAGACTGCCCGTCCGGATCTTGGGCCCTTGCAGGTCCTCGAGAATACAGATCGTGCGGTTCTCCTTGGCGGAGATGCGGCGCAGCCGTTCGATGACTCTTCCATGTTCCGCATGCGTGCCGTGGGAAAAGTTCAGGCGGGCAACATCCATGCCCAGGCGCATCAGATCCCTGAGCGCGGCTTCGGAATTCGAGGCCGGCCCCACGGTGCAGATGATCTTGGCTCGCCGGGCAGGAGAGGATTCCTCGCTTTTGGGCTCGAGCAGGTCGCTGGCTTGGAGATTGAAAGGCAATCGTTTAGAAGAATAGCCCGAGAATTCTAGGGTTGGCTATGGCTGTGGATTCCTTGATGTGAGCTCACGTGCCGTAGGTCCCTACCTTCGGAACCGCCATTTCTTTTAGCTCTTTGCCCAACGTGGCACGCGGAAACAGCATGGCATTGAATTCGGCTCCAACCAGCACGATCAGGGAGATCAGGTACATCCACACGAGCAAGGCGATGGCGGTGCCCAGGGAGCCGTAAATCAGGCTGTAATCCGCGTATCTTTCGAGGTACCAGCCGAATAGGGCGGTGGTCGGAAACCAAAGCCCGGTGGCCAGCGCTGCTCCCGGCAGTGTGCTATGCCAGGGCTGGGTTCGAGGTACGGCATTGTGGTAAATCAAGGCAATCACCGCAATGCTGGTGAGGATGGCAATCGTCCAGCGAATCATCGTCCACAGCAGGAGAATGACCGGGCCGAGTTCACGATCCGATTGAAACAAGATGCGTCCCTCGATTCCGCTGCCGAAGGCCACCAGCACGGTGGCAAACGATAGGGGGATGCCGGCCAGAATGACCAGCGAGAAGGCGACCATGCGCTCCTTGGCTAATCCCCAGACTTTGGGCAACTGGTAGGCATTGCGAAAGCCTTCCATCCAGGAAACCATCACTCCCGAACCGGTCCACAGAGTGATCAAGGAGGCGGTGATCAGCACGCTCAGCGGACGTTGCAGCGAGCTTCCCTTCAGATAAGCCATGGCGGTGGCGCCGGCCGCGGGCAGGATGCGTCCGACCGCATTCGAAATCTCGCGCAGGTAGACTTCGGTGCTGGGGGAAGTGGCCAGCACGGAACCCACGACCAGCAAAGCCGGGAAAAAGGTCAAAATCGAGGAGTAGGCGGAAGCCTTGGCCACCGCAAACGCGTCATGCTCGAACGCGCGCCAAAACGCAAGCCGCACAAGACGAAGTAAATGCAGCATCAATGGTTCTGGGTAGAGTGCCTGCGACCTCGCGGCGCCAGAAGATCTGACAGGCACAACAATTCCAATCTTACTCGGCTCGAGTGGCACGGCTCAACTCAGCCTCATCGCAAAAGAACCAAACCTTACCCCCTTGTTCAAACATCTCGTCAAAGTTCGCGGCGGCCAGTCCTTCTCGAAGCCTCCGCAGTCAGACAAAGACCGAAGGATGGGATTCCGCCTCAGCTGTTCTCGCTGCCGGCGCGCTTCCAAGTGATCAGGTCGCCAATGGTCGAACTGCCCGTGCTCGAAGCCGGATGCTTATAGGCTTCGACCTCCGAGCGGGAAGCTTCCTCCGCCACCGCCTTAATGCTCAGCCCGACCTTTTTCTCCTCCGGGTTCATCTTGATGATCTTGAAATCATATTCCTGGCCCGGTTCGAGCGAGAACGGCTGGCCTTTGCCATCCACTACTTCGGAGTTGTGGCACAGACCCTCGACCCCGTCGGCAATCTCGACAAACGCACCGAAGCTGGCGATGCGCAATGCTTTCCCCCGCAACACGTCGCCGATGCGGTGTTGTTCGAAGAAGGTTTCCCACACATCAGGTTGAAGCTGCTTGACCCCCAAGGAAAGCCGCCGCTTATCCGGCTCGATGGCCAGGACCACGGCTTTCACCCGGTCGCCTTTCTTCAAAACCTCCGATGGATGCTTGACTCGCTTGGTCCAGCTCAAATTGCTGACGTGTACCAGCCCGTCAATGCCATCTTCAATCTCAATAAAGGCGCCAAAGTCCGCCAAGTTTCGCACTCGCCCTTCGACGGTTGCACCCACCGGATACCTATCCTGCAATGCATCCCAGGGATTGGGTGCGAGCTGCCGCATGCCGAGCGAGATGCGGCGCTCTTGCGGGTTTACGTTCAGCACCGCACATTCCACCTGGTCGCCTACGTTGACCAGCTTCGAGGGATGCTTCATGCGCTTCGACCAGGTCATCTCGCTGACGTGCACCAGGCCCTCGATCCCCTGCTCCAGTTCCACGAAGGCGCCGTAATCGGTGACGCTGATGACCCGACCCTGCACCCGCGCCCCCACGGGATAACGATGTTCCGCATCCAGCCAGGGATCGGGCGTGAGCTGCTTGAATCCGAGCGAGACCCGCTGTTTTTCCTTGTCGAACTTCAGCACCTTGACCTGGATCTGGTCGCCTACATTGACCAAGTCCCGAGGATGGGTGAGCCGGCCCCAGGACATATCCGTGACATGAAGCAGACCGTCGATTCCCCCCAAATCCACAAAAGCGCCGTAGTCGGTCAGGTTCTTGACCACTCCGGTCAGCGACGCCCCTTCGCTGAGGTGTTCGAGGACCTTGGATCGTTTTTCCGTTTGCTCTCCCTCGAGCACTTGTTTGCGCGAGACCACCACATTGCCGCGTTTCTTATTCAGCTTAATGATGGCAACCTTAAGGGATTGGCCGCGGAGCGCGTCGAGATTGCGCGTGGGGCGCAGGTCGGCTTGCGACCCGGGCAGAAATGCCCTTACGCCCATGATGTCGACCGTGAGGCCTCCCTTAATCCGCTCGACCGCGACGGCAAGGATCGGTTGTTGCTCGTTATATGCCTTTTCGATCGCATCCCAGGCTCGCAGGCGCTGCGCTCTGAGGTGGGAAAGGTTGATGTAACCCTCTTCGGTCTCACCCTTCTCCCGCATGACGTCGATCTCATCGCCGGGCTGGAACCTCGGCTTGCCTTCATGGTCCAGCACCTCGGCAAGGGGCAACATTCCTTCTGACTTGGCCCCGATATCGACCATGACGTGGGTGGGGGTGAGCTTTAGGATTTGTCCCTTGATAACACGATCTTCGCCCTCGGTTTCCTCGACCTCGGTCGTGAAGCTCTCGAGCGCCGAGGCAAAATCATCGCTGCTTGCGGCACCAGAGGGTTTGTCCTCCGGCGATTCGACCAGCCGAGGCTGATCCGGGGGACGAGCGGCCGCGCTCGTACGTTCCGTCGGGCTGGAAGGCTGTTCTGTGATGGTTGAAGTTGCGGAGTCGAAAGCGTGAGTCCTGTTATCGTCGAGCAGATTCATGGCGTCTCTGATGTAATCGCACTGCCAGTACCGAGGATGCGGGAAGCAGTCAAGCGGACAGCTGGCGTGAGTCTTCGGTGATGTGGAGTCCGTCCTGGCGAACGAACCGGGCAATCCCAGCGGTCGGACGTCTCAAACAGCAAACCCGCGTCCAAATAGGGACTTCTCGACTATAGCAACCGGTTCTGAACAGTGTCAAACCCCACTCGAGGATAAGATGAAAAGAGACGGAAACCCGCGCATAAAAAACTGAAAACCATGCTTTCGGATCGTGCGCAAAACGGCCATCCATCCTGCTTCCGCGGCCTCGAGATGCGCTCGACCGGCCGTTTTCGGCCAAAAATGCGGCTGGTTCAGCAGGTGTCCCCCTCGGTTTCCGCAACCCGGCCTCGATCTGCTACTCTGCGGGGCGATGGATTATCTTTGGACGCCTTGGCGTTACGCTTTTGTGACTAAGGCAAAGGTCCCGGGATGCGTCTTTTGCGACCTTCTCGAGCTCGCCGACGAGCAAGCCCACATCGTGCATCGTGGACGACACTGCTTCATTGTGCTCAACACCTACCCTTACACGCCAGGCCACGTGATGATTGTCCCCTTCGCTCATCTCGATGAGCTCGAAAAGCTGCCCATCGCGACTGCACACGAGATGATCGAGCTTTCCCAGAAAATGGAGCGCATCCTGCGCCAGCTCTACGGCCCCGACGGAGTGAACCTGGGTATGAATATTGGGAAGGCCGCCGGCGCGGGTGTGGAGGGCCACGTCCACATGCATGTTTTGCCGCGTTGGGTGGCGGATGCGAACTTCTTGACCGTGGTTGGGGAAACTCGCATCTTGCCTGAAACTCTGGAAATGACCTACCAGCGCATCCGAGGAGCGCTGGAATCGTCGGCGTCCCCCTGAGTGACGGCTCGAAGGGCGAAAAGGCCACCCACGAGGGACGCCGCGATCAAAGGGCACATTATCGGCTCCCATTCACTGGGCCCCCGATTGCTCCCAATGCGCCCAAACCTAAACATCATCCCCGCCTCGGGTAAACGCCAACACACCCCTTCTCCTGCGGGTGGTTGACCGGCTAGGTCAACTGGATCGTAATCCGGGCGGTAGCGGTGTTTGTCACCAAAATGTCAACAAAATGTGAACTATTGTGCGGCTAGGGTGTGGCTGAGGACTATTGTCGCAGCAAGGCTTCAAGCTCTTCCTCCCCCAGGACGGGGATGCCCAAATCGCGGGCTTTGTCGAGCTTCGAACCGGCGTCGTTGCCGGCAACCACGTAATCGGTCTTCTTGCTGACGGAACCGGCCACCCGGCCGCCCAAGTCCTCGATGAGCTTTTTGGCGCCGTCCCGGGTGTGGCGAACGAGCGTCCCGGTCAGAACGAAGGTTTTTCCTGCGAGCTTGGTTCCCCGTTCCTTCTTCTTGCCGGACAAGGTTAGCCCCGCCTCTCGCAAGCGTTTCACCAGCTCGCGGTTCTTGGGCTCGGCAAAGAACTCCCGGATGCTCCCGGCAATTCTCGGTCCCACCTCCTCGACCTGCTCGAGCTCTTCCTCGCCGGCGTCCATCAGCGCGTCCATCGACCCGAAGTGCTCCGCCAGAAATTGAGCGGTACGCTCGCCCACGAAGCGGATCCCAAGGCCGTAGATGACGCGTTCGAAGGGCAGTTTTTTTGAAGCGGCGATTTCATCGAGAACGTTCTGGGCGGATTTGTCTCCCATGCGCTCGAGGGAAAGCAGGTCGGCCTTAGTGAGCCGATAAATATCGGCGACATTTCCCACCAGCCCGCGCGCCGTCAGCTGATTCACCAGGGCGTCGCCCATGCCATCGATGTTCATCACTCCGCGGGAAGCGAAATGCAGGATGGTTTCCCTCAGTTTGGCCGGGCAGTTGGCGTTCACGCAGCGATAATCGACCTCGCCCTGGCTACGGACGACGTGGGTGCCGCACTCCGGACACTTCTCCGGCATCTGAAACCGTCGGTGGCCGCGCGGATGATTCTTGTCTTCGACCACCCGGATCACCTTGGGAATCACGTCGCCGCCGCGCTCCACCTCGACCCAGTCGCCGATCTTCACCCCCAGGCGCTCGATTTCATCCAGGTTGTGCAGGGTGGCGCGGCTCACCGTGGTGCCGCCGATCGGCACCGGCTGGAGGGCAGCTACCGGGGTCAGCTTTCCCGTGCGGCCGACTTGGACGTGAATATCTTCGATTTGGGTGATGGCCGAACGGGCGGCGTATTTGTAAGCAATCGCCCAACGGGGCGCCTTGCCGGTCTGCCCCAGTTCCTCCTGCAAAGCCGTGCGATTCACCTTGATCACGATGCCGTCAATTTCATACGGAAGCTCCTCACGCTTGGGTTCTTCCTTTTCAATGAAACGCCAGGCATCCTCGAAGTTGCTGACCCGGACCCGGGCAGGGTTGACCTTAAAGCCCAGGGTCTCAAGCGCCTTTAACGTCTCCCAATGCTCGGGGAAATACGTCCGTCCATCTTCGAGGAGAGCGTAGGCAAAATAATCCAGGCGCCGCTCGGCGGTGATGCTCGGCTCGAGCTGGCGGACGGTTCCGGCGGTGGCGTTGCGCGGGTTGGCAAACTGCGACAATCCTCTCTGCTGCCGCTCCTCGTTCATCTTGCCAAAGGCCTCAAGCGGCATCAGCATCTCACCCCGCACTTCGAAATCCGGGGGAACACCCGCGGCTTTGAGCTTTTCTCTCGAGATCGAAAGAGGGATCGTGCGCACGGTGCGCACGTTCGCCGTGACATCCTCGCCGACCGAGCCGTCGCCCCGCGTCACGCCCCGCGCCAGCCTGCCCTGCTGGTAGCCGAGGGCCAACGACATTCCGTCGAGCTTCAGTTCACAGACGTACTCAATGTCTTTACGACCGCTGAGCTCATGCACCCGCCTGTCCCAATTGCGCAGTTCCTCCACGTTATAGGTGTTGTCGAGCGAGAGCATGGGCGAGGAATGGGGAAGCTTGACGAAGCCTTCGCGCGGCTTGCCTCCCACCCGCTGCGTGGGAGAATCCGGCGTGATCAAGCTGGGATGTTCGGCTTCGAGGCGCTTCAGCTCGTTCATGAGCTGATCAAATTCGGCGTCGCTGATCTCAGGATCGTCGAGCACATAGTAGCGGTGTTCGTGGTAGCGGATTTTCTCCCGAAGCGCTTCCAGCCTGGTTTCGATGTCTTTCTCTTTCGTTGCCGTGGTCATCCCAAAAGATTATAGAGACTAACCATGCTGGGGCGGCGGGCTCGGCCGTGAGTCTTGATTTTCGCCACATCCCCTGGCCGTTGGACTTCTGTAGCTTCTTCCGGACGATGATTTCGATCGAAGAGTCTGCGATCAGGCGAATGGTATGACCTGAGGAGCAGCAGCAGAGGCAGGGGCATACTCATTGCCTGCCTCATCGTGCTTGGGATTTCCTGAGCACCGGATCTCGCGGTGCTCGCGATGCAGTTAAAGTGCTAGAATTTGCGAGAGCTAAGAAGGACTTTGCAGCCTAGAGGAGGCAGGATGAGGCGGCGAATTCTCACATCTGCGATCACCGCTTGGGTTCTTTTCTCTATCTTGCTCGGGTCCGCCGACGCTCAAGTACCTCGCCGGAAGACCACCATCGCTCAATCGGACATGATGCTTTTTCAACAAGCCCGAGCGGCTCTGAAGAAATCGAATTACGCGCAGGCGCGAAGCCTGCTCGAGACTCTCATCAATACTCATCCCGATTCGGATTATGTGCCCCGTGCCAAGCTTTCCATTGCCGATTCATGGTTCTCGGAACGTGCGTTTAAGCAGGCGGAGCTCGAGTATCGGGACTTCATCACATTTTTCCCGGATCGGCCAGAAGTCGCGGTAGCCCAACGTAGAGCCGACTCTATCCACAAAGCCGCGACCTTCTGAATCAACCCTGTGCACGCGAGAGGGGTTGAGAATACGTTCCCAGAACCGGGTTATGGCCCGGGAGAATGAAACCCGGTGCTATTGAGCCATGGAACGTCGCTTGGGACGTTTATGCAACGATCGATCTTACTCTTCCAGCTACTAGAGGCTTGGGTGGTGGGTGCCCTTTGCACGCTGAACCTGTGCGCCGCGGATGATCTTCAGAGGCAGCTTGACGCCGAGTATCGCGACAAGATTCTGACTCTGCGACAGCCCTATAGTGGAGAACGTTTGCAATTCGGAGCTGACGGCAGTCTGCTGGGAGATCGAAAAGTGGGCTCCTGGACGGTTGACGGACAGGTGGAAGTGAAGAGCGTGACCCTAGTTGATCGCAATCTCAAAATTCTTGGCAGGCGGGTACGGTTGTTCTTCGATCCCTTTCGGCGCGAATTCCGGGATCTCGCGAGCCTTCGCCAAGAAGACCAAGTGGCCAGTCAGTTTCGGACTTTCAGTCATAGTCATCGAGAGCTTTGGAACGAAGTCGCGGAGCAGGGGGTAGAAATCGACGTTGAGCTCGCGTCCGAATCCCCCGACTACAAAGAGATTTCCTTGGCCACAGAAGCGGTCTTTTTAAATCCAAGCGAGAGGCTGGCGGACGTGCTACCCCGCTTTTGGCGATCTTATTTCGCCGACAATAATCCTGAGCTCGAACCTGAACCGGAAATTCAAGAAGATCTCTATCGCCCTCATCAGGAGGGGGTTTCAGCTCCAACTCCGCGGCGGACAACTGATCCAGAATATTCGGAAGCCGCGCGACGAGCAGGCTTTCAAGGACAAGTCACCTTGTCTCTCATCGTCGACAAAGACGGCAACCCAAGAAACCTCCAGGTCGTCAACCCTGCCGGTCTTGGGCTGGACGAAGAGTTCGTCCATGCCGTCCAGCAGTGGAAATTTCTGCCTGGGCAGAAGGAAGCAAGACCCGTCAACGTGCAAATCAAGGTGGAAGGATCGTTCCGGCTTTATTGAGGAACTTCCACGGGTGGCTCGGCGGATGTTCCGCACTGGTAGTCGGAACAGGGCGGCGCCCTAGCGACGATGGAACTCATGCCCTTCTCCCATGAGACGAACTCGAATTCGGTTCGAATTCCGACTGCTCTCGTTTCCGTCGCGCCCCATCGTTGAAACAAGTCTTGGCCACTAGGTTCTGGTGATTAAGCTCAGCTTCCTTCAGACCAAAAGGAGCCGGGGTAGTTACTTTGGCCTTCAACTGGGGAAAGTCTCGGGGCGGGCGTGGACGCGCCCGGCCCGTTTGTTATTGGTCTGAAAACACTGGTGAGCCAGCGGCTGGCCTCCACCGGTTTCTGCACCAGCGCGAGGTGCTCCATCACTCCGACCGTGGGGTGCATTTCGAAACGAGCCAGAGCAGCCAAGCAGGACCTCGTAGACCGCGCGAGGGTCAGCAAGAACATTCAACCTCCCTCGGCATTGCACTGAGGTCAGGAGAAACTGTTTAGGCTGGCTGACTCGCCTACCGCTGACAGCGAAAAATCTGACGAACCGATTGCTCGATGTTAGCTCCTCATCGGTGAATGGCTGTCGACGACGGTGGTCACTGTACTTTCAAGCCTCGGAGCCACTTACCAATCTAAGCTCTACCGGACGGGATTCGCGGTTACCAATGCCCCGATACTTTGAACGCGGAGAGCGGCGCGGGTTGATCCGAAGTCGCTCCGCGGAGCGGACGGCTATCTTATTCCATGAACCTTAGAATGTCTCGATGGAGAGTGTGGGGAAGGCTGCGCGATACAGGCCATCGTCAAGGGTGAGAAGCCGGAATCGATTTGTGAAAGCATGCGCGCCGATCAGGAAGTCAGCAAGAATGCGGCGCGCGCCCCTATCGCGGTGCTTTCCGCGCCTCTCTGCGTAGCCTTGAAAGGCTCGTCCGGCCACTCGCCACACCTGCGCGGTCAACTCCCAATCAACGCCGATTCCAGTTTCTTCAAAGAAGGAGTCGACGAAGGCTTCGCTGCGACCTGGTGCCGCGATCAACTCGGCGATCACGGGAGCGGCGGCGACTAATGTCCCCCCGATGAAACGCCGATTCCAGGGCATTTTGCGCAGACAGGCTCAACCCCGGGTCTGTATCCCACAACGCGATGATCACGTTTGTGTCGACGGCGGTGGTCACTGTCCTCTCATGCCCCGGAGCCACTTACTAATCTTGGCTCTACCCGACGGAATTTTCGAAGTTGCCAATGCCCCGATATTTTGCAAACGTGCTCTTGGTTCGAAGCGGCCGAACGCGCACGCCTTTGCCATCGGTCTCAAACAGGAGCTTATGTGTCCGCGCTCGGAAGCGAATGCCTGATGCCAGCCATCCGCTTACCGGCGGCACTACGCTTGGCCGGCGAAGCGAAGG
This sequence comes from Terriglobales bacterium, assembly GCA_030040855.1. Classification (GTDB taxonomy): domain Bacteria; phylum Acidobacteriota; class Terriglobia; order Terriglobales; family Acidobacteriaceae; genus JAFAGX01. The sequence goes on along the minus strand of JASHSL010000538.1, from coordinate 6,149 downwards.
ACGGCAGCGCGGTGATTCCCGTACAATCTCCCTGTTCATGCGCAAAGCGCTTCTGCTCTACAACCCCTTGTCTGGACCGCGTCGTTCCCGCCGGGTGGCTGATGTTGAGGCCGCGGGCGCCGTGCTACGCGCCGCCGGCGTGGAAAATCGAGCGGCGGCTACGCCAGGACCGGGGGAAGCGAGCGAGCAGGTCAAGGAAGCGATTGCTCTCGGATACGACACGATCATTGCTTGCGGTGGCGATGGCACGGTCCACGAGACCTTGCAGGGGTTGGTGGGTACCGAGGTTGCCCTCGCGGTCATTCCCCTGGGGACCGCGAACGCGCTGGCCCACGATCTGGGGGTACCGCTCTCACCCGCGGCGGCGGCACGCGCCCTGCTGCAGGGAAAGCCCCGCCGTGTCAGCGCAGGCCAGGTGGAATATCGGGATTTCTCGGGCCAATCGAGCTGCCGTTATTTTACGGTCGCGGCCGGAATCGGAGTCGATGCCGAATTGTTTTACAAGCTGAACCCGGCGGCGAAACGCCATCTCGGGATGATCGCCTACTACGTCCAGGGAACCCGCCTTTGGCTCACGCACAAGATGGAACACTTCCAGGTGGAAATGGGCGAAGATGGCAGCAGACAAACCGCCCAGGTCTCTCAGCTGCTGGCGGTGCGCATTCAGGACTTCGGCAACCTGCTGCGAGAGCTGGCACCCGGGGCCTCTCTCGAGCGGGATGACCTTCGCCTGGTGTTATTTCACACCCGCAGCCGGGCCGCCTATCTTGGCTATTTGATGCGCGGTCTCGTCGGTGCTCGCTGGAGGATTCCGGGGATTGAATGGCGCCAGGCGTGGGAGGTCGAGTGCCAGCCCATCGACTCTACCACCGGCCAGAACTCCCGTATCTTCGTCGAAGCCGACGGAGAGTTGCTCGGAACGCTGCCGGCCAGGGTCAGCATCGTCCGCCACGCATTCACCTTATTGATGCCCTAGCTTGGCGATTCGCTATCGCTGGCAGGAATCTCGATCGCAACCGCTTGTCGCGACATCAAATTTCTCTATCGTGGAGCCAATCACTCACTTCTTGACTGGCGCCTGCCTGGGACGAGCCGGGCTGAATCGCAAGACCGCGCTGGCCACCGCTACGGTCACCCTGGCGGCCGAAGCCCCGGACCTCGATGTCCTCGGCGACCTAAAAGGCGAAGTGTTCGGTTTCGCTCACCATCGCGGCTTCACCCATTCCTTCCTAGGCCTGGTGCTGGTATCGGCCGTGGTGGTTGGTTTCATGCACCTCCTCTGGCGCCTTGGCGGAAGCAAGATCAAGGACCCCAAGCGGCCGCCGCGTTGGGGAGTGCTGTTTGGCTTCGCCTACTTGGCCGGATTGAGCCACATTCTGCTCGATTACACCAATAGCTACGGAGTGCGTCCCTTCTGGCCGTTTTCCGAACGCTGGTATTCCTGGGACCTCGTCTTTATCGTCGAGCCTGTCATGTGGCTTGTTTTGCTCGGTGGCTTGCTCGCTCCCACGATCTTTCGTTTGGTCAATGAAGAGGTTGGGGCGCGGCGCCAGGGCCCCTACGGCCAACTTGGGGCGGCGCTCGCTCTGATCGGGGTAGTCGCGCTCTGGGGGGTGCGCGACTTTGAGCACCGCCGTGCCCTCGCCGCACTCGACGCACGCCTGTATGAAGGTGTCACAGCGATCCGGGCTTCGGCTTACCCGGTTTGGGGGAATCCGTTCCGCTGGAACGGGGTGGTTGAGACCCGGGATTTCTTCGCCGTCCTCGGTGTAGATTCGCTCGCTCCGGAAGTAGACCCGGAAGGGCGGATGGAAATCGTCTCTAAGCCGGAAGAAACGACCATGACTCTGGCGGCGAAGAAGTCCTACCTCGGACGGATCTACCTGGATTGGGCGAACTACCCCATTACCGAAACCGAAACCCTGGAATTTGACCGGGGCTATATCGTGCGCTTCATGGATCTGCGATTTCGAGCTCCGAGCCACGACCTAAGAGGTGTTCTTTCGGCCGCGGTCGAGCTCGACAAGAATTTGCACGTGGTCGGCGAGCAATTCGGGGTGCGCGGACAAGGGGCTCGAGACTGAGACTTGGATAAAGGCCAGGTTTTCCCCGGAGCGGGGAAAAAACCGCAACCTGGTTTCAGTTCTCCGGGCTCGAGCTCGGAATCAATGTAATCTCGCGTATTCCGTCTGGGCTTCCTTCAGGATAGGAACGTCGGGGTCGGCATTTTTCCACAGGGCAAAAAAATCCTGGTAGGCGATCTTGGCCTTGGCCGTGTCGCCCGTCATCGCCCAGGCTCGGCCCAGGCCCAGTTTGGCCAGCGAATGCTCGGGTCCAACCGGATTGATGCCGCGATGATCCACGATTTTCTGAAATTCTGCCGCCGCTGCCGGGCCGCGCTTCGCCTCTAAGTAGGCCAGACCACGAAAGTAGATGGGGAGAAGGCCTTGGATGAGACCCAGTTCATAGGGTGTGGCTGACTCCAGAGCGGCGATGGCCTGATCCGGAGCCTTGCGATCGATAGCCACCAGCGCAGACACGGACGGAATCGACACCTTGTGGAGAATCGTGTCCGCGGGGAAGCGCCGGCCCAGCTCGTCCATGATCATCGGTGGCCGACTGATGTCTCCGGTCAGGGCCAGAGCCAATGCCACGGGCACCATGTTGTTGCGGGTGTGGGCTAGCGCGGAACTGGCTGCCGTCGCTTCCCGCGCCCGGGAAGCATTTCCGACTTCGGCCTGGATCACGGCCCAACTTGCTTCCGTGCCGGCCGTAGTTCCCTTGAAACCCAGCCCGCCGGTCACCCGTTCCGAGCGTTCGACAAATTGCTCGGCCTGGCGCATCTGCCCGTGCGCGGCAGCCGCAGTGGCCGCAACGTTCAGCAGCAGGTACTCACTGGGTTTTCCCTCCGCCCATTTCATTTCCCGCTGCATGCCACCGGCATCGCCCGTCAGGAACGCGAGATCGTACAACTCTTCGCGAATAAATAAGTTGTCAGCCCTGGCGTCGACCGCCCTTTGCAGGGTGGAGCGGGCTTCCTCCAAACGGTTGAGAGCCAGGTAAGGCCCGGCAGCGTGCACATAGCCGAAGGGAGCTGTGGGTTCGAGCCGAGTAAATTCATTGGCCAGCGAGAGGGCCTTGTCAAACCGTCCGTAGAAGACGCTGTCAATGAGGGCCAGGTTGGCATAGGCAGTGGAGTCGTTCGGATAGGTGTGGATTGCTAATTCCAGGTCTTCCTCGTCCTTTTCGACGTTACCGTTCGTTGTATAGAAGTGGTCGTCGATGTAGAACCGCTCGCGTTCACTCACGCGTTCCCGCAAGTCAAAGGCTTTCTTGGCCGCCTCCACGGCCCGATCTTCTTCGCCCAGGTTGAGATAAATAGCGGAGAGCCGGGCATAGGCCATGGCGAAATTTGGATCGAGTTCGGTGGCGTGCTCGAACAGAGCAATGGATTCGGCCTCGCCACCGCTGTTGCGCATCTCGTTGCCGGCGGCATAGGCCTTCAAGGCTTCGAGCGAGGACGTGGTGGCTTCCGTCACGGGAGTGTCGAACTTCTGAATCGATGCCAACGACTCGCCCAGTTTTCCGCGCAGGCTGGACGCTGCTTTTCCCACGGTAGGAAGCACCGCTTCCTTGGTCGCGGCGGTCACCTGCTCTCGGGCGAGCGAATCTCCGGTTGCGCAGTTGGTCGCATCGAGCGCGACCACGTATTGGCTGCCGAGCGAAGCAATCGAGCCGCTCAGCATGGCCTTGATGTGCTCGCGCTCGCAGATCTCGCGCGCCACGCCGCCCGTAACCCGTTCATCCGCAGGGCGCCCCATGAATTGCAAAGCCTTGCGGACGGTTTGATCGGGCACGATATTCAGATAGGGCGACTGCTCGAGCCCGACCGCCAGCGCTTGCTTCAGCGTGCCGTCGAATACCGGATCGCCGGTCGTGTTCACAAAGTCTGCCAGAAGGATCGCATCCTTCTCCGTCAGCTTCTGATTTCCCCGCGCGCGCCAGTAAAATGCGCCCAATACTCCCGCCATCACCAGAAGCCCTGCAGCCAGCCCATACCACTTAAAGGCAGAGCTTCGCCCGGCATCGGAGCTCGGGGCCGTTCTCGACGAGGGTAGATCGGCGGGGATGTGGGGTGTGGACACCCTCGACGAACTAGGGACAGGCTCTGCCTGAGGGGTCACCCCTGCCGCTACCGCGGCTGGAGACGAGCCGCTCGAGCGCCGCCCCGGGCGCTCGGCAGCACTCGAAGCCGCGGCTTCAGGCGACGGTTGCTCGATCACCACTTTCTTTCCCGACCCCGAATCCCGCTTCAGCCGCTCGAGCTCCGCTCGCATGTCGGAGGCATGCTGGTAGCGCAGATCGCGGTCTTTCTCGAGGGCGCGGTTGATGATCCGCTCGAGTTCAGGGGGAATTTCCGGGTTCAGGCGCAGGGGAGGCGTTGGCGCCCGCTCCAGGATTGCGTTAAAAATCACCGCCGAGGTCTCTCCGCGAAACGGCAGCGTGCCGGTCGCCATTTCATAGAGGGCGATTCCGAACGAGAACAGGTCGCTGCGCGCATCGAGCTTCTTCCCCTTGGCCTGCTCCGGCGACATATAGGCCACGGTTCCGAGCGCCGTCCCAGGACTGGTCAGATGTTCCTCGTCCCTCGTCGCCTGCGTGCCATCCGTCTCGCTTCTCCCGGGACCAGTCACTTTCGCCAGGCCGAAATCCAAAATCTTCGCGTGCCCGCGCTTGGTGACAAAAATATTGGCCGGCTTGATGTCACGGTGAACAATGCCTTCCGAATGCGCCACGTCCAGGGCGTCCGCGATTTCGATGGCCAGCGACAACAACTGGTCATACTCTAGCGGACGCCCGGCAATGAGATGCTTCATGGTCACGCCATCGAGAAACTCCATGGCAATAAAAGCCCGGCCCTTGTGCTCTCCGATATCGTGGATGGTGCAGATGTTGGGATGGTTCAGAGCCGACGCGGCCTGCGCCTCCCGCTCGAACCGGGCCAGGGATTGCGGGTCTTGCGAAACCTCTTCGGGCAGGAACTTCAGGGCAACGAAGCGACGCAGCCGGGTATCCTCGGCCTTATAGACCACACCCATCCCGCCACCGCCCAGCTTCTCGATGATCCGGTAGTGGGAAATGGTTTCGCCAATCACGCGCGCATCTTACGTGAGCAAAGTTGGGCAAGTCAACGAACGGATGACACGAACCCATGAGGCGAGCTCGCCGAGATGGATCTGCCTCGAGGGGACAAAAGATCGCAGATTCACCTGATGGCGAAACTAGGCGGACTCCAGTAAAATTAAAAGAACCGAGAGTGAAATTGAACCAAGCTGGAGTCGCCCATGGCGCAAGTGTGTGAGATTTGCGGCAAGAAGCCGCGCTTTGGCAATACCATCAGTCACGCCCATAACGTGTCCCGCCGCAGGTGGAACGTCAACCTCCGCCCGGTGCGAGCCCAAGTCAAGGGCACGACGAAGCGTATTCGCGTCTGCACGTCCTGCCTGCGCAGCGGAAAAGTGGTAAAAGCCTAAGCCACGGACTCCAGGTGCCGGGTCCGGTTCCCGGCACCAAGTTTTCCAACCGATTGAAAACACAATGTCAATGTCAATACACGAGCCTTATTTACATGGGAACATTTGCGTAATCAATCATCATGCGTAGCAGCTTACGAATGAGCTATTTGACTCAAAATTTGGGCCTAATTTTCAGCGGAACTTCGGCTTAAGCCAAAGCCGAGTCGGTTTTGACCGCAGCGCGTGACCTGCGGACCGACTTTTGCCTTCGTTGACTTCTCGCTCTCGCTCGCCTCCTTCTTTGCGTTAGGCTTCGCGCATGAGTGGAGGAATGCCCATTGCTTGACGAGGCAGGGGAGTGCGGCTGGTCCCCGTTTGGGCTCTCCGCCATGTCCAGTCCAAACAGCTCGGAAAGCTGATGGTCTCTCAGCACTTTGTCGGCAGCGGGTCCTTTCTTGGCCAGAGGAATTCCGGTTCCAGCCTTTGCGATTAAGTCTTTTTCATCTACCTGGTTCAACCTGAAAAGGAGTTCGGGTTGCTTGTCCAGCCGGGCGCCGATGCCATAGAGCACCGCGGCGACATGTTTGCACATCTCTGCCCAATCCGGACAGGAGCAGGAAAGCTGAATTTCCT
>JASHSL010000537.1 GCA_030040855.1 Terriglobales bacterium | reverse complement strand
TTCTCCGCCAGCGAAGCCATCTCGGCTTTCAGGTCGTCGCACATGAAATAGAGTTCGTGGACATCGTCCTCAGAGGGGTGGAATGCGGCTTCTGTAGGTGGTAGGGCGAAGATCAGCCAGCCGTGACCCGCATCCACCCATTTGAACCCGAGGATGTCACGGAAAAAAGCGCGGTCCGCCTCGGCGTTTTTGCTATAGACAACTACATGAGCGCCGGAAATCATTGTCCCTCCTCAGAATGACCGGGAATTCTCAACATTCGACAGGTTCTGTCGAACCCCAACGCCCGATCATAGACCGAAGCGGGACATCTCCGGTCGGGCCAATCAACCCGCTGAATTCCTCCTAACTGGTAAAATCTCCCTTTCTCCCGAGGTGCCGGCAAAGCCCCCATGGCGAAGATCCAGCGTGCCATCCTGAGCGTCACCGACAAGACCGGTTTGGTCGAGTTCGCGCGCACCTTGTCCCAACTCCAGATAGAACTGATTTCAACCGGAGGGACGGCCCAGCTGCTGCGCGATGCGGGGGTTCCTGTGAAGGACATCTCCGAGTTCACAGGGTTCCCGGAGATGCTCGATGGCCGGGTGAAGACCCTGCATCCCAAGGTGCATGGGGGGATCTTGCATCAGAGAGAGAACCCGGCGCACCGCGCCGCGGTCGAGGAACACGGCATCGAGCCCATCGACATGGTGGTGGTCAATCTGTACGCGTTCGAGAAGACTCGCAGCCGACCCAATGTTGTTTTCGAAGAATTAATCGAGAACATCGACATTGGCGGGCCGTCGATGATGCGCTCCGCAGCCAAGAATTTTCGGGATGTTGCGGTCGTCACCTCACCCGGGGAGTACCCAGCCATCGCCGAAGAGCTTATGGGGTCGGGCGGGGAACTATCGCTCGCCACCAAATGGCGTTTGGCGCAGCAGGCGTTCCGAACCACCGCCGCCTATGATGCCGCGATTGCTTCTACGCTCGAGCAGATCAGCGCCAACAATCACTTTCGCTTGGGCGAGGAATCCGATTTTCCCCCGGTTCTGCGTCCGTCGTTCCGCAAGGTCATGGATTTGCGCTACGGAGAAAACCCGCATCAGCGGGCCGCCTTGTATAGCGATGGCTCGGGTCAAGGTGTTGCCGGCGGACGGCAAATTCAAGGCAAGCAGCTTTCCTACAACAACATCACGGATCTTGAAGCGGCTTGGGACCTGGCCCAGGAATTTGAAGAGCCGGTTTGCGCGATCATCAAGCATTCCAACCCCTGCGGGACCGCCGTCGCCCCATCCTTGGTCGAAGCCTACAAGAAAGCTCTCGATTCCGATCCCGTCTCGGCATTTGGGGGGGTGATTGGCGTGAACCGCACCGTCGACGGCGAAACCGCGGAAGAAATGGCCAAGCTGTTTCTCGAGGTCATTGCCGCCCCGGCCTTCGATGAAGCGGCCAAAGCCAAGCTCGCCGGCAAGCCCAACCTGCGCTTGGTGGAGCTGACCCCTGCCCCGCAAAAATGGCTGCTGCGATCGATCTCCGGAGGAGCTTTGTTGCAGGATGCCGACCTTCGCCGCCTTCGGGAGGAAGATCTGAAGATCGTGACCCGCCGCCAGCCTCGAGAGGACGAGAAGCGTTCTCTCGGGTTCGCCTGGAAGGTCGTCAAGCACGTCAAGTCGAATGCCATCGTCTATGCCCGCGATGGACAGACGGTCGGCATTGGCGCCGGACAAATGAGCCGGGTAGATTCTTGCCGCGTCGGAGCCATGAAAGCCGTGCTGCCCCTGGAAGGGACAGTGGTCGCCTCCGACGCGTTCTTTCCCTTCCCCGACGGTGTGGAGGAGGTGGCCAAAGCCGGCGCTACCGCCATCATCCAACCCGGGGGCTCGGTGCGCGACCAGCAGATCATCGAAGCGGCCAACCGTCTTAATTTGGCCATGATCTTCACCGGCGTTCGGCACTTCCGGCATTGAGAGTCGGCGAGTGGTGGTGCGGATTGAGCCCTGAGAGGTCCTGTACTTCCGGGTACGAATGTTGGTGCCTTAGAGGCCGGGTTCGTTTTCGCCGTTCGCTGACGAAGGTTTACAATAGAAAAGTACCCGCGTCGGCACCGTTCAGCATCAAATACTATGGCTTGGGCAATTCAAAGGTCTTTAATGAAAACTATCAATGTTTTTTTGCCTGCCGTGCTCCTCGTCCTCACTGTCAATCTAGGTGAGGCACAGGCGCCGGCCACTGCGGCGGCCAGCAACCCAGCGGCGTCGACGACTACCCAGCACAAAACCGATCGCGCCGCCGCCTATTACCATTACACGCTGGCTCACATGTATGAGGAGCAAGTGGCGATGAACGGGCGCAGCGACCTGGCCAGCCGGGCGATCGAGGAATATCGGGCGGCCATCGACGCCGATCCCGGCTCGGAGTTCCTCACCGCGAGTTTGGCGGAACTTTACGCCCGGACCGGACGAATTCGCGACGCGGTGGTCGAAGCCCAGGACATTCTAAAGCGGGATCCCGACAATCTGGAGGCGCACAAGCTCCTCGGCCGGATTTACCTGCGTTCCTTGGGAGAAGAGCCGGACGGCGCGAGCAGCGGGGCAGAGGATGTTCTCAAGCTGGCCATCGAGCAGTATCAGGACATCACCCGGCTCGAACCCGACAGCGTCGACGATCATCTCCTGCTCGGACGGCTCTACGGCCGGAACCACGACTTGCGATTGGCCGAGAGCGAATTCAAAATCGCGGCCCATTTGCAGCCGGATTCCGAGGAGGCGGTGACCGCTCTGGCGTTGCTGTACACCGAGGAGGGCGATTCCGCACGCGCCGCCGAGGTTTTGAGCAGCGTGCCGGACGCCTCCCGCTCCGCCAAAATCTATTCCGTGCTCGGCTACACCTACGAGCAACAGAAAGAGTACAAGAAGGCGATTGAAGCCTATCGCAAGGCCATCGCGCTCGACCGCGACAATCTCGACGCGATCCGTGGCCTGGCCCAGAACCTGATGAACGACGGCCAGACCGATGCCGCCCTCGAGCAATACAAGATCATTGCCGATGCCAACCCCGAGGATCCCCAGACCCACCTGCGCATGGCCGAGATTTATCGCCGCCAGGGCAACTTCGATCTGGCCCTCGAAAACTTGAAAGAGGCCCAGGCCATGGTGCCGGATTCGATGGAAGTGCCTTACACCATGGCGGCCATTTATCAGGCGCAGGGGCGCTATGACGAAGCCATCCCCTTGATCGAGGATCTGCTCAAGAAGTCGGAGAAGCCGGACGGCAATTACAGCAAGGATGAAAAGACCAACCGTGCGGTTTTTCTCGAGCGGCTGGGGACGATTTATCGCGACCAGAACAACAACGCGCGGGCCATTGAAACCTTTCGCAAGATGTTGACTCTGGGGGATGACAACGCCGAGCGCGGCTACCAACAGATTATCGATACCGAGCGCGGCGCCAAGGAGTGGCAGGCAGCCACGGACACGGCCAAAGAGGCGGTCGGGAAGTTGCCGGATGACCGCGAGCTGCGGATGGTGTATGCCGCGCAGCTAGCGGATATGGGTCAGCCCGACGAGGGCCTGCGGCAAGTACAGTCGCTGCTCAAAGACAAGCCCGAGGATCGCAGCGTCTACATCACCTTGGCGCAGATGTACAGCCGGCTCAAGCGCTGGGACGAAGCCGAGCAGGCGTTGAACAAGGCGGAGCAACTTTCCGTTCGGGATGAAGATAAGCAGTACGTTCAATTCCTCCGCGGCTCGACCTATGAACGGCAAAAGAAATATGAGCAAGCCGAGCTCGTGTTCCGCCAGATTTTGGCGACTGACCCGCAGAATGCCGCGGTGCTCAATTACTTGGGCTACATGCTTGCCGACCGAGGCCAGAAGCTCGATGAAGCCCTTATCATGATCAAGAAGGCGGTCGATCTCGAGCCCGCCAACGGGGCTTATCTGGACTCCTTGGGCTGGGCCTATTTCAAGCTCGGTAAGTACGAGCAGGCGGAAGACAATTTGACCAAGGCTTCGCAACATATGGGCAGCGATCCAACGGTGCAACACCATCTCGGGGATCTCTACCAGAAAACCGGGCGTCTCAAGCTGGCGGCCGCGCACTGGGAGCGCGCCATTCAGGAGTGGAACAAGACTATCGGGCCGGAAGTGGATACCGACGAGGTAGCCACCGTCCAGAAACAGCTGGAGTCCGCCAAGATCAAGTTGGCCAAGGAAGAATCCGCCAAATAAATAGGTTCCGGTAGAAGGATCGTAAGCCGGTTTCATCCCCGCTTCCGATACACTGAGGTCATGCTCGCCCCCTACGCGGTGCGGGTGGAGGAGTCCCGGGGTCGGCGTTATCCCGAGCCGCCACACCCTTATCGCAATGATTTTCAGCGCGACCGTGATCGGGTAATCCACTCCCGCGCCTTTCGCCGCCTCGAGGCCAAAACCCAGGTTTTCACCCGCCGCTATTCGGATCACTTTCGCAATCGCCTCACCCATACTCTCGAAGTGGCGCAAATCGCGCGCACGGTTGCTCTCCAGCTGGGGCTGAATGCCGACCTGGTGGAGGCACTGGCCCTGGTGCACGACGTAGGTCACCCTCCGTTTGGTCATGTTGGGGAAAAGGCGCTCGATGCGGCCATGCGCGAACACGGGTTCTGGTTCAACCACAACCTGCACGCGCTGCGGATTGTGGAGGATTTTGAGCTGCGCTATGCCGCCTTTCGCGGGCTGAATTTGACCTTCGAGGTTCGCGAAGGCATTATTAAGCACTCTGCCGACTATTCTTCCCGCGACTTTCCCCAGCTGGCCGACTATCTGCTGGACTCGCGGCCTCCTCTTGAAGCCCAGCTCATCGATTTGGCCGATGAGATTGCCTATACGACCGCCGACCTAGACGACGGATACGAATCCCGTCTGCTCGATGGCGGCGACATTCGCGCCCGCATCAAGATGTTCGCCGGGCCCTATCAGGAGGCGGAGCAAACTTGGCCGTCGGCCATCGACAAGCTCAAATTCAACGAGGCCCTACGGCGCATGCTGGATGGTCTCGTGGGGGACCTGATTAGCCAGAGCCGAGCCAATCTTAAGGCGGCAGGGATCGCTACCCTCGCCGACGTGCGCGCCTGGCCGGAGCGCCTGCTTGGTTTCAGTCCCGCAGTCGAAACCGAGCGCCGTCAGGCCAAGGCCTTTCTCTATGAGAAGCTTTACTCCAGTCCGGCTCTCGATGCGGAGAAGAAAGAAGGTGAGCGGGTGATCCGGGAGCTGTTCGAATTCTGGATGGAACGACCCGAGAATCTGCCCCTGAGCTACCAGGAGAAGGCCGCCGCCGAGCCTTTGTCGCGGGTGGTGTGCGACTACATCGCGGGCATGACCGACAATTACATCTATCAGCAGCACGAAAAGCACGGTGCGGCGAAGTACGCAAAGCTCGAGAAATAAAGGCGGCAGGGCTTTTGCGGGGACTGGCTTCGGGTTGCTCGGCGAACCATCGACTTTTTTATATCAACGCTCGTCAAAATTACTCTGGATAGGAACTTTTGTAGAGAACAAGCTGCAAAGGATGTCCTTATCCGATTGAAAAACAAGAACATAGAGAGATATCACTTTGGCATATAATCTGATATAGAAAGGCTTAAGACAGGCGCGTCGAGGACGCGGTGTCGAGAGTTTTTCGCAGTACCAGCCATGGGAGGGTCCAAATGTGCATGGCTGGTAGGGGAATTTAGTGGCAGAACCGAATTCAGTGAACTCTGATACGCCCGCAGTGGCGTGCAGAAGCCGGCAGCAATGCTCTCACAATCGGAGGAAGTTGATATGAAGAATCGTGCATTCATCGCTTTGCTCGTTGTTTGTGTGTTGGCGCTGCCCGCGCTGGCGCAGACGAGCGCTACTACTCAGGATCAGCCGACCGCCAGCCAGCCAGCGCAGAGTATGCAGAGCTCGGATCAGTCTGGCCAAGCACTGCAACCGTTGCAGCCCCCTGCGCGTGAAGGCTTCTGGGGCCGGATCAACCCCTTTGCCCGCAAGAAATACGTGCAGCGACAAGTTCAACCGATCCGCGACCGGGTCAACGAACTCGATGAGCTGACGTCGGCGAATAGCAAGATGATCAAGGACGTCGATACCCGGGCACAGCAGGGCATTCAGCTGGCTTCGACCAGGGCAACTGAAGCCGATGCGCATGCTGTCGATGCTGGCAACAAAGCTCAAGCAGCGCAGCAGACGGCCAACCAAGCCAATACCCGTATCACCACCGTCGAGCAGGTAGTGGGCAACATCGACCAGTACAAGGCCACCAACCAGACCGAAATTCGCTTCCGTCCTGGTCAGAGCGTGCTGAGCGCGAATGCCAAGAGCGCTCTCGATGATCTAGCGGCACCGCTCAAGAATCAGCGGGGCTACATTATCGAAGTGCAGGGTTTCTCGTCCGGACATGGTACGGCCGCGATCACGGTTTCGCAGAAGATGGCGGACTCGGTGGTGCGCTACCTGGTGCTCAATCACGACATTCCGGTGTATCGGATTTATGTGGTTGGCATGGGCAATGCCCCGGTTCAGAGCGCCAGCGCGCAAGAGCAGTCCGGGCGTCGGACCAGCGGCGGGCGGGTCGAGGTTAGCCTGCTGAAGAACGACCTCGAGCAGCTGTCGTCTACATCCACCCAGCAGTAAGGCGGGACACACAACGGGCCGAAAGCCCGGGTCCCTCCCCCAGAAAAAGCCCCTTGCCAAAAGCACGGGGCTTTTTCATGCCTGACCTCCTATTCGTCAAGCCAGGAAACTGGGATCTAAGGCAAACATGTCTGGGAAAATGGTCTCGGTGATCGCTCTCGCCTAACTGGGACTGCGCCGTCAGCCCTAAGCGGAAGCACTTCTCAGACGCTGGCTTACACCGCGCTGGCGGTTTCCTGCTTGAGCTTCTCGGCTTGGAAATGCGTGACCAGGGCCTCGATCAAATCCTGCAGCCTCCCATCCATGACTTCCGGCAGTCGGTGGATGGTCAACGAGATGCGATGATCCGTGACCCGGTTCTGGGGAAAATTGTAGGTGCGGATTTTTTCGCTGCGATCGCCGGTTCCGACCATGGCCCGGCGCTCCTTGGCCAGGGCTTCTTGCTGCTTTTGGAGCTCCATCTCATAAAGCCGGGAGCGCAGCACGCGCATGGCTTTTTCGCGATTCTTGATCTGCGATTTCTCGTCCTGGCAACTGACCACCGTGTTGGTCGGAATATGTGTAATCCGCACGGCGGAGTAGGTGGTATTGACCGACTGACCGCCGGGCCCCGACGAACAGAAGGTGTCCACGCGGAGATCCTTGGGATCGATCTTCACGTCGACCTCTTCCGCCTCCGGCAAAACTGCCACGGTCACCGCGGAGGTGTGAATCCGGCCCTGTTGTTCAGTCTGGGGAACGCGTTGCACCCGGTGCACTCCGCTCTCATATTTCAGACGTGAGTACACCCGCTCCCCTTGAATGGTGGCGATGACTTCCTTCAGCCCACCCACAGTGGATTCCGAGGTCGAGACCACTTCGACCTTCCAACCTTGGGTTTCCGCGTAGCGCGTGTACATGCGGAACAGCTCCGCGGCAAATAACGTCGCCTCGTCGCCTCCGGTCCCGGCGCGAATTTCGAGAATCACGTTCTTTTCGTCGTTGGGATCCTTGGGCAGTAACAGAATCTTGAGCTCTTCTTCGACCGTGCGCACCCTGGCTTCGAGCTTATCCAGCTCTTCCTGCGCGTACGCCCGCATCTCGGCGTCTTTTTCGTGGACCACGAGCGCCCGGCTGTCTCGAATCCCGCGTTTCAAATCCTTGTATTCCCGGTATTTGTCGACCACCGGCGCAATCTCGCTGTGCGCCTTGGCAGTTTTTTGGTATTTCGCCGAATCTTGAATCACCTCCGGCGAGGCCAGCGCATGGGTCAGCTCTTCATAGCGGGCTTCAATTTGCTCCAGGCGTTCGAACATTGTTTTTCCAGTCTAACGTGCTCGACAGCAGACAAAACACGGCAACTAAGTGCAACGAAATGTTGAAGATTCGCTCTTCCATATTAGCTCTTTTTGCTCCCTTTTGCCCCCGTTCACGGACAAAAAGCGGACAATTCACGGACAACTGGGCTCATGGGCTGTGTGTCACAGCTCCGACTCCGTCATGGTTCTAATGCCGAGGCAAAGCCTAGGCCAGACCGGCGGGGTGAAGCTGAGTCCCGAAGACCGGATCGAAATCGTCAAGCAAGTTGGCCAAGGGAAAGTCGCAAACTCAGGTCGCCGCCGACTTCGGCGTCAGCCAGCAGAGAGTATCCGGCATAGTCCCCAAAAGGCGGCGGAAGACCCGCGGCGGTGACCGAAACTCAAAGTTACACGATGAAACTTTGAAAACACTGTCGGACCTTGGTTTTGATGGCAGCAACCAGCCAACATCTTCCGCATAGAAAAATTCACAGGGCCGCGTGTCAAAAGGTCACGCGACCCTCTGGCTGCTTCGCGCTGGAGAAAAGGCAATTTGACCGGTTAGCGCGATTCCAGCAGAACTTTTGAAGCCCACCTTCCCATGCTTTGCCATTCCCGCCGTGGTAGGGGGCTGGCACCTCTGCGCGCGCTACGCCGCCTGGTACTTGATCTGGAACGATCGGAGGTTCCGTGATACCTTCACCGCCGTACGTGCTAGCTCAGCATCTGTGTATTCCTGGCCTCGTGGGCTTCCTGTGCCGGAAGGGCGGGTCTATGGATTGGTCGCGTTTGAGTGGAGTCGGGGCCGTCAAGAGGTGACGACAGTGATAAATAACTAACCGGCTCAGCTGATGACCGCATGCAGCTCCGACTCCGAATTCGGAGAGCTCTGCCTGGGAACCAGCTCCAGAGTGCGTGGAGCATGAAAAGGCCCCGCGCACGATCGGCCAGGAGCGACGTTCGGCCAGTCGGTCATAGCCCAAACTGCATCAGCCGCATTTGAACCGAAAGCTAGCGTGCAATGGTGGGCGCTCAGGGCAACGCTCTCCGGCTTCGTTGTGACCTTCGCCAGCCCGAAGTCCAGAATCTTCGCCTGACCCCGGTTCGTCACGAAGATGTTCGCTGGCTTGATGTCCCGGTGAATGATTCCTTTGGAATGGGCGGCGTCTAAGGCGTCCGCGATCTGGATGCCGAGGTCGAGCACCGTCTCGATCTCCAACGGCTTGCCCGCGATCATGTGGCGCAGCGTCTGCCCTTCCAGCAGTTCCATGGCGATGAACGTCCGTCCATCAGCCTCGTCGATTTCGAAGATCGTGCAAATGTTCGGATGATTCAGAGCGGATGCGGCTTTTGCTTCTCGCTGGAAGCGACTCAGGGCTTGTGCGTCGTTGGCAAGATCGTCGGGAAGAAACTTTAGTGCGACATGACGACCGAGCTTGAGGTCTTCGGCTTCGTAAACGACACCCATCCCGCCACCGCCTATCTTGCGGAGGATGCGGTAATGGGAGACTGTCTGCCCCACGTGTGTGGGCGTACCCATTCGCGGGAATGTTATGACGCAATCGTGGGCAGGTCAATCGGCACCAGCACGATGACAGGAGAAGGCTGCCAAAAAGTCGCCCGCATTGTTTTCTTGGGCTTGCAAGCTGATGGTCAAAAAGGGTTCCGCCGCAAGCGCCGTAAATGAGTGAGTCCATTAGCCCGGAATTTCAGGTTTTGGTAGTTCAGCGGGTATAGGTTTTGAGCCAAACACGTCGTGCCCACTTTGTGGGTAGACTCGGATGAAATGGACTGCGGCGCTGCAAGGCACAGTTGCCTTACAGGTCAGGCGTATAATTTTGACATCTGGCGGACGAGTTGCGAGGCTCCGCTAGTCCTGCCCATCCACTCGAATTCCAGCCTTGCCCCTCGTTTCTCGTCAGCCAGTTTGCCGGAGGTGCAAGCCGATGGCAAGGGCACCAACATGGGTTCTGGCGTCTGCGCTGGCGATCACGCTGTGTGCAGTCCTGTCCTGCGGAACCTGCCCCCCTGTCCCATCCATTACGTCTGTCTCGCCTGCCAGTGCAACTGCTGGCGGCAGCCAGTTCCTGCGGACCGTCAACGGCGATGACTTCCGCCATGACTCGGTGGTGAAGTGGAACGGCTCCCCTCTAGTGACGAGCTTCGTCAACAGCCGTCAGTTGCTTGCCGCGGTGACCGCTGCCGACATCTCACAGCCTGGCACCGTGTTGGTCTTCGTGTTTAATCCGCCAGAGGGCGGCACGACATTCGTTTCCGGTGCTATCGGAGTGACATCCACCACCGCGTGCAGCGGCAAGAACTCGAACGGCGTCTCTTTCACAGTCCAAGCCGTGATCGCGGGGGCGACCCGGCGCTGCGAGTGGTGGCTGGAACATCCAGCAAAAACGGCACCGGGGTAGGGAAGCGAAAGACTTTAGAAAGGGGGCGAATCGCAGTGACTACTTAACGAACTCGCCCTGCCCGCCGTCCCGCCAAGGATCATACGTCAGGCAAAACTGGATTCGCTCGGGGATGCTGGGATGATCATAAAACAAGAAGACCTGCAGCCGACTCGGGTCCGGATCGGAGAGGTCAACCTCACCGAGAACTTGGAATGCCTGCGCAGCCACTTGGCCGGAGTCCGGTGTCAACCCGTGAGTCACTTCCAGTCCGTACTGATCAGCCTGGTGCTCATAGTGGCGGCCAAACGCACTGGCCACCGGATTCGCCGCGAAGAAGAAAATGGAGAGCAGCAGCATCAATGCTGGCAGGGATGCCCAGTCATCGAGACCCCGAAGTGCCCAGCCACCGCCCCATCGCGCCAGCACCCACCCAATTGCGCGATAGCCCAGATAAAAGAAGATCAGCAGCAGCACCGCGAAGAAGGTCAGGGCTTTGGGAATGTGCTGCAAAACATAATGTCCAGTTTCGTGTCCGGCTACGAAGACAATTTGGGGAGTATTCATCTTGGCGATGGTAGTGTCCCAGACCACGATGCGCTTCGACGCGCCAATGCCAGTGACATACGCATTCAGACCGGTAGTCTTCTCACCAGCACCCATCCAAAACATGCGCTGCGGCGGAATGTTCTGCCCGGCCCGTTGCACCATCTGTTCCAGGCGGGCCGTAAGTTCGGGATCTTTCTGTTGCAATGGCGCGAACTTGTGGAACATGGGGTCAATGACCCACGGGCCGATGAAGAAAAAAAATACGCCAATCGGCAGCGAGATCAGCCAAAAGTAGAACCACCAGCGTCGCGTGCTACGGCGGATTACGATATAGAGCAACCAGATGAGAATGGTTCCAATTACTAACGAGATCAGTTCGGCCTTGATCCAGTCCCAACTCCACGACGGCCAGCTCTGCACGGAGATTCCGTATTGTCTTTCGACCCATTCCCCATAAATGTCCAAAGGGAGCGTCAGTACGGCGATGCTCAGCAGGAGAAGAGGAGCGAAAATGATGCTCTGCAAAAAGTGTCGCATTGAGAATTTCTCCGCCCAGTCTCGATACTTGGGCGCAAGTTTCCAATGCAGAATCAGCCACAAAACAATGAGCCCGTACACGAAGCCGATCAGAGCCAGGCGAAAACGAATCTTACTCAGGTTGCGAGCTTTGCGGTAAAGGTCGGGCGGAAGCGTGTACGCAGTTACTTTCCGTGGCTGAACGGTGGCTGTGGGAGTTGTCTGCGTAGTCGAGGCAGTTGGTTGCTCTTGAATGGTTGGTCCTTGCGATATCTGAACAGCGTGCAAAGGAGCCCCGAATGTCGCAGTAATTACAAGGGCAAGAATAAGCTGGGATGGTTTCACGTCAAAGTTCTTCCCGAACGGTCAAGTCTGCTCGGGGGTATGAGGATTAGTCAAGGGATGCGCGTGAGGCATCGTGAGGCATCGCGAGGCGTG
The DNA here is from genome assembly GCA_030040855.1 of Terriglobales bacterium. Classification (GTDB taxonomy): domain Bacteria; phylum Acidobacteriota; class Terriglobia; order Terriglobales; family Acidobacteriaceae; genus JAFAGX01. The sequence continues at coordinate 285 of JASHSL010000537.1, read as the reverse complement.
CGAGCGACAAGGTGGAGGGGGCTCTCAAAAGGTATACCTAGTCCTATAAAGGGGATTGTCAAGAGATACCCCAACATCCCCATCCTGGTCGCTGACTTCATGTGGCAGCAGGCGGTTCACGATGACGGCATCCACCGTTAGACCGTGCAGCGAAAAATACACAAATGCACGTTCGGTCTCGCGGAGCACCATCTTCTCCGGGTTGGTCACGAGGCGGCCACTGGTGATTTCTGGGTCTTCCATAACCTCGTCTACGCCCTCCAGCTTTTCAAAAAGCTCGCGAAT
>JASHSL010000052.1 GCA_030040855.1 Terriglobales bacterium | reverse complement strand
TCGGTCGAGCGATTGAGACATAAAAAAGGAAGATGACGGGGGGGGTCACTGTTCTCGAGTCCTTGATTCGAAATTCGGCTTCCTGCCGAAAAGATGCAGCCGTCCATCGATGGGGGGCGTTGACCTGCCGGGGTTGGCTGGCACTAGCTCCGCCGAGAGCCGTCGCGTTGACGCTCGCAAAATCGGATCGTTATACTTTTGACTTGAGGAAAAAGAATGTCCCTCTCGGCTGTAATCGTGGACGACGAGCAGCTTGCCCGCGATGAACTCGCGTTCTTGCTCAAAGACGTAGGCGACGTCGAGGTTGTGGCGCAAGGAAAGAACGGCGTCGAGGCCATTGACCTGATCCGCGAACACAACCCGGACCTTGTTTTCCTGGATGTACAGATGCCAGGCCTCGACGGCTTCGGCGTGATCCAGAAGCTGCTCCATCGCAAAGTTCCTCTACCCAAAATCGTCTTCGCCACTGCCTTTGATCAATATGCCGTGAAGGCATTTGAGGTGAATGCAGTGGACTATCTTCTCAAGCCTTTCGACAAGAAGCGGGTGGCGCAATCGGTCGAGAAGGCGCGCGCCAAATTTGAAGGCAACAGTCCCTCCGCCGAGAAAATTGAAACCCTGGTACGCATGCTCGAGTCACAAAAGCCGCAAGCTTTGAAGGTCTTACTCAAGGCAGGCGGGCGATTGTTCCTCGCGAATCAAAGAGACATCTGCTTTGCGTCGATTGAGGATGGCATCATCACGGTCGTGACCAGTGGTCCCAATGGGATGGAGGGGCAGTCCAACTGCCGCACTCTCGAGGAATTGCTGGACGGCCTGGAAGGCAATCTGTTTTGGCGCGCCCATCGGTCGTACCTGGTCAATATCAACCGCATCAAGGAAGTCGTCCCCTGGTTCAACAGCTCTTATCAATTACGGATGGACGACAAAAAGCAAACCGAAATCCCCGTCAGCCGCGCGCAAACCAAACGCCTCAGGGAACTATTTGGCCTTTAGCAGGCGCAGGTCCAGCCCGGATCTGTTCGCTTCATGAGCTTTGCCCGCAGTTAAGGATGCGCATTCGAATTGTGCGCCGCTCTGTCGGCCACCCGATGATCTCCCCCACCGGGCCGCTCCTTAGAAGTATTCTGCAGGTTCGCCCGGGTGGCTTTCGTGCCATCGCCTAATGCCTGCTTTGCCGGGAGGGGGGCGCAAGGTTGTGGCCGAGGAGGGCGGCAAACTGCTGATCCTGATGGGAAAACGGGGGCGGGCACACGGGGACAAGCCGAGGCCGGGCGAGCGGTCGGGCCAGTCCTCGATCCCATCGAGGATTGCAATCGGGAGTCCCAACCCCAGGCATATGACTTCCGTACGGCCTCTCCTTCTCAGGCCCTGACGTATAATAGCGATGGCTGCTATGAAAGCCTACGTTTACGTTTCACTGAAGCGGAGCGTTCTCGACCCTCAAGGCAAGACCATTTACAGCGCTCTTAAGAAGATGGGTTATAAGGGTCTAGAGGAAGTTCGGCAGGGCAAGTACTTCGACATTACGCTCGACGGTGGCATAAGCCGCGCGGAAGCGGAGACGGAAATCGCGCGGATTGCGCGGGAGGTTCTCACCAACCCTGTCATGGAAGATTTCCATTACAGGCTCGAAGATTAGGTTGGCCCTTCGACAGCAAGTTTCCCCTGGCCAAGCCCTTCGTCGCGGATGACTACCGCATAGCTTAGCGGACCAGCCGCGAAGGACCTCACAGTCGTCGAGCCCTAGAGCGCTACTCCCCCAAGGCAAACAAAGTGGCATAGGAGTGTGTCATGTGCGGGATTGTTGGCTACGTTGGCAAAAAATCCGTGGTGCCGGTCATCCTTGAAGGGCTGCGGCGGCTCGAGTATCGCGGCTACGATTCGGCGGGCATCGCGGTTTGCGGCAATGGCGAAGGCTTAGAGATTCGCCGCGCGGAAGGCAAACTGCGCAACCTCGAAGAGGCTATCCGGCTCAAACCGCTCGATGGAACCTACGGCATCGGCCACACGCGCTGGGCCACGCACGGCCGTCCTACCGAAGAAAACGCACATCCCCATCGCGATTGCACCGGACGGGTGGTCGTGGTCCACAACGGCATCATCGAAAACTACCTCTCGCTCAAAAAAGATCTCATGCAAAAGGGCCACCGCTTCACGACCGAGACGGACACTGAGATCATCGCTCACCTGGTGGAGCAGTATCTTTTCAAGGCGGCCAATGGGCAACCCTCGCTCGCGGATGCTGTCCGCCGAACCGTTCGGGATTTAAGTGGAGTTTTTGCCCTAGCCGTGATTGCCGTCGATGAGCCGAACAAGATTGTGGCCGCACGCAACGGCCCGCCGGCGGTAATTGGCTTGGGAAAGGATGAATACTTCGTAGCCTCCGACGTTCCCGCCATTCTTTACCACACCCGGGACCTATTCTTTCTGGCCGATGGCGATCTCGCCGTGCTTAGCCCTGCTGGCGTTCATCTCACCGATTTCGAGGGCCGACCGGTCGAGCGCAAGGTGCAACACGTGACCTGGGACCCGATCATGGCCGAAAAGGGCGGGTTCAAGCATTTCATGCTGAAAGAAATCTACGAGCAACCCCGCTCGGTGCGCGATACCACGCTCGGCCGCATCTCGCAGGAGACGGGTAAGATCTTTCTCGATGAAATGGAAGTAACCGAGGCTGAATTCAAGGCCGCCCAAAAGCTTAACATCGCGGCTTGCGGTACCAGTTGGCACGCCGCCCAGGCGGGTAAATTCATGATTGAACGCCTGGCGCGGGTTCCGGTCGAAGTCGATTACGCCAGTGAATGGCGTTACCGCGATCCCATCATCGCCCCCGATACTTTAACCATGCTAATCTCCCAGTCGGGGGAAACCGCCGATACCATCGCGGCCCAACGGGAGGCGAAAGCCAAAGGATCAAGGACCCTGGCCATCTGCAATGTGGTCGGTTCCATGATCACGCGCGAGGCCGCCGGAACCATCTATACCCATGCCGGCCCTGAGATCGGAGTCGCCTCCACCAAGGCGTTTACCGCCCAGCTTACGGCTCTCTATCTGTTCGCCCTCTACCTGGCAGAGTTGCGAGGCACAATCAGCGATGCGCTGGCCCGGCAAGCCGTACATGAACTCACTCGCCTTCCCGGGAAAATTGAGACGTTATTGACTCGCGACGAACAAATCGAGGAACTGGCCAAACAATACGTCCGATCCCAGGACTTCCTGTTTCTCGGCCGCGGCATCCACTATCCGATCGCGCTCGAAGGAGCGCTGAAGCTCAAGGAGATCTCCTACATTCACGCCGAAGGCTATCCCGCAGGAGAAATGAAGCACGGCCCCAACGCGCTCATTGATGAAAATCTTCCGGTCGTGATCCTGGCGGCTCGTGACCAACACGACGAACTATCGCAGCTGCGTTACGAGAAGACCATCTCCAATTTGAAAGAAGTCAAGGCCCGCTCCGGACAGGTCATCGCCTTGGCCACCGAAGGCGACCAGGAGATCAAACACGAGGCGGATCACGTCCTCTATATTCCGCCCGCGCCCGAGGAGTTGCTGCCAATTCTCGAGATCATCCCTTTGCAACTGCTGGCCTACCACATCGCCGTCCGCCGGGGTTGCGACGTCGACCAACCACGCAACCTAGCGAAATCGGTAACCGTCGAATAGCTAGCAGTCCGAAGCGGATTCGTTATTCTGCGATCCTGCGCATCGCAGTCGACTCCCGCCGCATCTAATGGTTGACAATGATTCACTCAATTCTTATCATGGGCGAAAACGCAATCGTAGATACTGCGATCAAGTATCTGATTTTTAATTACTTAGGAGCCGGAAGGGGGATGTATGGCAAAGATTATTGGAATTGACCTGGGCACGACCAACTCGGTTGTAGCGGTCATGGAGGGTGGCGAACCCAAGGTCATCGCCAACGAAGAAGGGGGTCGCACCACCCCTTCAGTGGTGGGATTCACCAAGACCGGCGAGAGACTGGTGGGACAAGTTGCCAAACGGCAAGCCATCACCAACCCGGAGAACACCATTTTTTCCATCAAGCGCTTCATGGGACGACGCTACGACGAAGTCACCGAAGAAATGAAAATGGTCCCCTATCGGGTGGTGCGTCAGGGTGACCATGTTGCCGTGGTGGCCCAGGGCAAGGAATACACTCCGCCGGAGATCTCCGCCATGATTCTGCAGAAACTCAAAAAGGCGGCGGAGGACTATTTGGGGGAGAAAGTTACCGAAGCGGTCATCACTGTTCC
>JASHSL010000051.1 GCA_030040855.1 Terriglobales bacterium | reverse complement strand
GGTCACGGAAAAGTTCTACGGCAAATGGAGTAAGAAGGAAAAAGAAATCTTACACGAAGAGTTGCGGGCCGCCCTCCCCAAAACTGTGATAGCTAAGACTTGACCTTGCATACCATGCTGTCGGACGGGGTCGCTATTCTAGACCCTTGGCTGGGGTGTAATCATTACAACAATTGACTTCCGAATAGCCCGTCACTCGACCTGTGTCCTGACTTGCCAATTCAGATGGTGACGGCAAACGCCTGTTCGTGCCGGTTACAATTTGCGCTGAGGGGCTCCGTCACAGGAAACGACCTGTCAACCAACAGCATGAACACTGCAGATGCAGCTCTGGAAACGCTCCGTGGCGACGTGATCGATATCGTCCTGGGAACGGTTTTCTTGACTGCTGGAGCGACAGCCTGCGCCATCGCAACGATCCGTTGGCGCAGAGGCGTTCGCATCCTGGTATGGTGGGGAATCTTTAGTGGGATGTATGGCCTTCAAAAGCTGGACCAGACGCAAACCGTTTTGACGGTTCTGCCGAAAGGCCTAAGATCTGCCACGCCGTACGTAAGTACTGCGGTCATGTACCTGCTTCTCGTTTCTGCCTTGTTCGCGTGGCGAGAGCTGAGCCTCGGCAAACTTAGGTCCCTCGTCCAACTGGAAATCTTCGTCGCGTTGGCAATTGCCTTGGTGGGCATTGGCACGTTCGTCCTCGGTGGCCCGGCCGATAAATGGATGTTCTGCAACAATCTGCTTGCCGTTCTTGCCATGCTGGTCCTCCTGGTTGTCGTCCTGGTTCCAAAATTCTCGCAGTTCCTGGTGATCGGGAAGCACCGCATTCTCAGCGCTGGTACGCTCATTTTTGCCTTGGAGGTGCTGTACACCAACTTAGGAACCGTGCTGCACTATCACCCGCTGCCTTTGGTGGACTCGTTGGGCTTTGCCGTCCTTCTGCTTTCGCTGGGGTACGTGGCTTTGGAAATAGTGTTTACGAACGAGCGTCGTCTGTTTTCCATTGAGACGGAACTCGAAACGGCCCGGCAGATACAGTCTTCTATTCTTCCGCCGAGAGTTCCCGAGCTTGAGAACCTCCGTGTCGCTGCTGCTTACCATCCCATGACCGCCGTTGCAGGCGACTTCTACCAGTTCGTCCGGCCAGACAACAACCATCTGGGCATCCTTGTGGCAGACGTCTCTGGACATGGCATCCCGGCCGCGCTCATTTCTTCGATGATCAAGGTGGCTATGCAGTCCGTCGCCGTGCAAGCCGATGATCCGGCGCAGGTGCTGGGCGGCTTGAATCGCATTCTGTCGAATGAAGCGCCCGGCCAGTTTGTCTCGGCGGCTTATGTTTGGATCGATACAGAGAACCGCAACGCGCTCTATTCCGCTGCTGGACATCCGCCGCTACTATGCTGGCGGAATACGAGGGGCGAAATGCAGCGTATCGAAAGTAACGGACTGCTGTTCGGAGTCAAAGCTGACTCTGAGTACCCGGTGTGCAGCGTGCCGCTTGAACCATCCGATCGCTTCCTGCTCTACACCGACGGCGTCACCGAAACTGAAAACGCCGCGGGGGAGGCGTTTGGCGACCGGCAACTGGAACGGGTCGTACGCAACAATCGAGTGCAGCCCGCCTCCGAACTGTCGCGTGAAGTGCTCTCCGAACTCCAGAGATGGCGACCTGCCGCAGTGAACCAGCAGGATGACATTACGCTTATCGTCGTCGATGTTCTTTAGCTGATCCGGTCCCCATCTAAAAGCCACCAAACACTACTGGGCGTTTCTGACACCAGCGAACCGAGGGAGTTTGCCCAGTGTTGTCATATCCCGATAACGCTCAAAATCCCCCCATCGGGGTCGGGCAAAACGGGGTGCTGGGAGGTAGGGCAAGGAATATTGGCTCTGTCCAGGCCGCGCCGCTCGCGCTGGAACAAGTGACGTGGGGTCGAGGGCGACGAGTCGCGAGGGATCTCGCTCAGTGACCATCTATAACATCCTAAAGAACTTACGACCACTCGACGCTCCTCCTGATCGCGAAAATTCGGTGCTCCCCGGTGTGCCCGGCGTATTTGTACCCCGATTCAAAAGTAGAACCGCCGCGCGTTTAGCATAGGGAGGTCATAGTGTGCGCGTATGTGTGGGATAGGGATTTCGCCTTGTATTTGCCTTCGCCTGCCCGAACGACAGTACAAACCAGTTCAGACGACAGTTCATTTTATGTGCAAGTCGTTTGTTATCAATGAGTGGCCAGGGATGCGATAGGTCCGTGTCCCAAAAATTCTGAGACAAAGCGCCCGACGATCCATTTGCCTACTATCATTTTTCTACTACTTATGTTTGTTTATTTACTACATATGTATGTGTTGCTTCGATCGCGAGGGAGCCCGCTGGCGTGGCCACGGGTCGCTAAAAGATGTCTGGAAATGTCTGGGTGCTTGGGAAGCTATGGTGCCCCTATCTGTGTTGCCAGGTGACCAGGTTTCATCAATGGCGGATTTATGACCAAGGCCGACCTGGCCGAACTCTGGAATCCATGTTTTGCGGAATGGAAGCGTACGATGCCCGCTTGGCCGCAGGATGATGGAGAGGTTGATTAGGAGAGGCCGGATGCTTTGGGTGAGTTAGCTACGGGGTTACGGTAGGCCACTTTTTCCCACTAGGTTTCGTTTTTTAAAAGGCGGTCCAGAAGTTGGATTAGGGTGTTTGCCAATGCGCAAGCAGCGGTCCCAAAGGCAAGAACCGAAATTATTGCAGGCGAAACCATTGGGGCGATTATACCGCCATTGTCGTCCATAGCGATTCCCGCCGATCGCGGCCAGGTCCTGGATCATGCGTACGATGCCCTTTGTGGCCGATAGGGGTGCGCCGATATTGCATCCGAACGATGCCTGGTGCTCATAGCACGCCAGTCGTTGATATGGACTCTCGATATAGAGGATGATCCTGCAAGAGAACACTGGCAAACATATGTAGATCCTTTCTTTCTGCGCTGGGTTCGGCCTGGCGGGTAATCAGCACACCTAAAGCAATGGTCATGGCTGCCAAGCCATCTTCCACGGAGCCGGGATAGTATTTGCACGCAACTTTTTGAAAAGCGCGGACCATTTCTGTAAAACCCCGTGATCTCCAAATCGCCGTTTTGCGCCTCTACGGCGGCACGAAGGCGCAGAAATCTAAGAAGTGAGTTTGTTTAGCCAACCGATGAACATGATCGTGCTCCTCGCTACCCAACCTTATATACATCCGTTTTGTGCTTGTTGGCGGCTGTGGGAATCGGGGTGCGCACGGCTGCGCGCCGATGAATGGATGATCTCAGCGTACATGATGCGCTTTAGACTATGAACCCTGATGGCTCTGTTTGGGATCGCATTGATGACGACATCACGGATCGACTGGCGTTAAGAGCCAGGCCGAGCTAAATGACAATTGCGGCGAATGCGCTGGCATTGCCCGCTCTACCCTACTGTTACCCACAGTAAAATTCGGCAAGTTCGCCCCTTCGCTGTACGCTTCCTTGTCGCAGAAGGCTTCTGCCGGTCAGAAAGGCCTATAGGCGCGGGGACAGGAAACGCGATAGACGAACTTGATTACGCGGGCAGGAATGCAATCCTATGTGTATGCAGAAAGAGGAAATGCAGCGTTACTATTTCGGTCTTTTTCAGAAAGACTACGCTCTGCCGGAAGGGACTATTGAATACACGGACAAGCCGGACATAATTTTGCACGGCTCACGGAAGACCGGCATCGAGATGACACGTTTCTACCTGCGAGACGGCAGTTGTCCAACGAGTGAGCAGGTCCAAATCAAACTGCGTCAGGGTACGGTGTCCCGTGCTCAAGACCTTTTTCGGGCAAGGAATAATGGCCCGATGCGGCTGATACTCGGATTCGATCTAGCCGTGCCGCTGGAAAGCGACATCAGTAATCTCGCTGAGCAGATCGCAGAATTTGCGGAGCGCATAGACGGTCGGAAGACAGGTCAAGTTTCCAAAAAAGAGTTTAGCAGCAGCCCAGAGTTATCCTTCGTTTGGATTGCTGATAAAGGCTTCGGTGATCGTTGGACAGTGATGCAAGTTCACACAACGCCGAAGATGAGTATCAGGCGGCTTCGCGAAATTGTGAAGGACAAGGAAACGAAAGCACGCGGGTATACGTCATGCGATAGCTATTGGCTGCTTGTGGTCATGGACTTCATTGACCGAGCACAAGACCAGAATCTACATACGGAAGGCTTCGAAACTGTTGTCTCTGACGTGTTTGACAAAATGGTTCCTATCCGAAAAGTGTAATTGGAGTTGAAGCCGTGTGAATCTCATGAGTTGAAAGAGGAAAACAGAAAGGCACCTCGAGTCCTGTATCCTCTCGGGTTGTTTCCACACTAAACGACCCCCCTGATCCCCAGAAACTCGAAAACCTCCCAGTTCTTGCTTCCTTTGATGGCTACCGGAGCCCCCAACTTGGTTCGCAGCCGGCGGAACTGGGCCCCCAGATTGACCCGAATCGACAGCATCGACACCATGACGGCGATGACGGTTATCAGCGAAGCGGGATGCGATATGAGCGGCGACCCAGTTCCTGGGCTTTGGGCGATCCGCAGCAGCGTGCCGGTGACAGCCTCTTCCCAGCGTTTCGCCAAATTCCGGTCTGCTTGAGTTTCGTACCACTCCGATTGCTCCAAAATATCTGCAATCACGGTGTCGCTCAAGCTAATCCGGAACTTTTTCACGCGCGGCGAACCCGTTCGCGCAGCGCAGTAACCAGCCCCTTCTTGCGGATCTCACTGATCGAAACTTCGATCTTCGGTCCCTTTGCAGCAGCGAGCAACTCTTGTTCGAGATTGGCCATCCGGCGCTCTTTGTCTTGGCGTATCAACTCCCGGATGTATTCGC
>JASHSL010000536.1 GCA_030040855.1 Terriglobales bacterium | reverse complement strand
GACCATCCGCCGTGCGGACGGTTTCCACCAGCGACCAATAGGTATGCTCCTTACCGTCTTTGCTCCGCCGGTTCGGCCGCAGGAACATTCTGGCCGAATCTTGTCATGCGAACCCTGCGGCTTCAGGAGGGTTGGTCTACACTACATTGACTACCGAGAATCCGCGGTTGCAAAGAAACACACTTATCCAACCAGAGGGGACAGAAGATCGCTTGAATCACCGCAGCGGTGACGAACTTGGGCTAACGCTGTTCGTGACCCGGAAGCGAAAAGCGGCTAACTTCCTTTCCCTCGGCCGAAGGCGCGGAAGCTCATCTAACTGGAATCTGCGATCTCTATGAGTTGGGTGGGAGGCAACGGCAGCTTAGAGCGTCGGCGACGGGAGGTAAACGCGCCGACACCCGAAAGCCAGCTTTCGAACTCGAGGGGGGTGTGGGAGCTGGTATCGACCAGCCTGGGCAAAAGGAGCGCGCTATCGTACGGCGAAGCCAACCCGGACTCGCACGTGGTGGCCGACACCACACCTTCTTTTTTCAGCCAAGGCAGGAATTCAAAACGATACACGCCGCTCGGATAACAGAAGTGCGTAATCACGGAATTCGCAGCCATCTCCAGCAATTTGCGCCGGTTGTCCCGGATTTCCCGCAGGAATAAGTTCTCCTCGAGTGGGGTGCGATGGCGATGGGTATGCAGCTGAAAATCGACCCCCTCGCGAGCCAGCTGGGCAATCTCGTCCGGTCGCATGAGCTGCAGGACGCGCTTCCGAACCAGCTCTGGATAATCCAATCCGAGGACAAGCGCCAGCCGTGCCGCCAAGTTGTTTTTTCCCTCCTCCGACAGCCTCTCTTGCCTCGCGAACGTGAGGAGGTGATCCAAGGCGCTCGACTGCCCGGCGGCTGAGCGCAAATCGAGCACCTGGGGAATTCCGGCATTCTCACCCGCGCGCAGCACTTGCCCCCTTCGCTTCCACAACATGTAGGAGCAAATCAGGTGAAAAACCGGGTAGTTGAAGTCGCAATAGTACGTGGTTTGGTATACGGTTGCGGGGAGCCCGTACTCTTTCAGGCGGGGGTGGGCCTGGGCATAGAAATCATAGGTCCCGTCGTCGAACGTGATCGCCACGCTCCTTGGAGGCAGATCTCCCCGGTAGAGTCGTTCAATCGCCTCGGCCAAGGGCAGGACCGTGTACTTGCCGTCGCGCAACAGTTGCAGCCGCTGTTCGAACAGCTGCGCATGCATGTAGAGGGGGGGTCTCCACTCGTGCTCGTCTTCGAGGGCAATGCCGTGGTAACAGATAATCAGCAGGCGTTGCCTGCGCCAACGGCTATTTTTCACGCCGTCGAAGATCCCCAAGTTTTTCAACAGACGAAGTGTTCCGTGCCGAAGATATCTCAGCATATGGGCCAGTTGAACGCCTGCGGTGCCTGCGACCACGCTCACATAAACCGTGGCTGGGTGGCGACCGCCGGAAGCATTCCCGGCACACCAGCAGTCTAAAGGATTTCTCGCCCGCCACCCAAGCTAAAAGTAGCCCCTGGCGCCCCTTTCAATCTCTCCTGCTTGACGGTGCGTTCGCGGTCGGTAAGGCCCGCCGGTGGCCGCGCAGGCTGGGGAATGGGTCGGCTTCTGACCGGTCACGGATCAGCACGCCTGAGGACCCTTCACTGCCGCACTCGTCCCGGAGCTTGACTGCCAACGACTAACCGCCGACGCCGGTTCACCGTCGAGAACTACCCTCTGCCACAGTTCGAGATTCAGCAGGCGCCAGATACGATTGCCATGGTCGCGACGTCCGGCACGATGCTCAGCCAGGATGCGCCGGATGACCTCTGGGCGGAAGAGTCCTCTCGCCGAGCTTCGCGGCTCTAGCAGCAGCCGTTCGATGGGCTCGAGCTGGCCTCCTGCCAGCCAATACGCCCAAGGCGTCGGGAATCCCATCTTCTTGCGGTAAATAATCGTCTCGGGCAGAAGGTCCGCAACTCCTTGCTTGAGAATGAACTTGCCCGCGAGCCCTTGAATCTCATGCGCCGCGGGAATTCGGGCCGCGAATTCGACCAGCGGATGATCAAGAAACGGAACCCGACTTTCGACCGAAGCCGCCATGCTCATTTGATCCTGTTTCATCAATAGCTCGATCAGATAGCTATTGATATCGGTGTAGAGCAAGCGATGCAGCAAGTCGCCCGAGGACCGATGCCAGGCGCTCATGGACCCGTCATAGGCTGCTCCGGCGCTGGCGAGCGCCTCGGGCAGCAAAAGCTGGGGCAGTTCTTTGGCGGGAAATGCGGAATAAAAATTGTCGAAGTAAAACGACGGCCAGTCTCCTCCGTCGCGCATCAGGAAGGTATGCTCCAGCTTGCGGTAGAGGCCGGCCGGCAGCGGTGCGGCGACGGCCCCCGAACGCACGGCTCTACGGACAAAGGCCGGAACCAGCGCCCGATACTTCCGATCCATCTCCGCATTCAGCAACGTCCAGGCATAGCGGGTATAGCCCGCCAGAGTCTCGTCGCTTCCCTCCCCCGTCAGCACCACGATGACTCGCTCCCGTGCCAGGCGGGCCACGTAATAGAGCGAGACACTTGACGGCCACACGATGGGTTCGTCTTCATGCCAGATGAGTTGCGGCAGGCTGGTAAAGAATTCCTCCCGGCTGAGACGAACCTCGTGGTGATCGGAACGAATGTGGGCGGCGACCTGCCGCGCATAGGCTAGTTCGCTGAACTCCTCTTCGCCGTAGCCGACTGCAAAGGTCTGGATCTGATCGCCACGAATCTTGGCGGTCGACGCCGCGACCGCGCTCGAATCCAGTCCACCGCTCAGAAATACGCCGAGCGGCACATCGCTCAT
>JASHSL010000535.1 GCA_030040855.1 Terriglobales bacterium | reverse complement strand
GCTCGACCCGGCAGGGACGGACTCAGGCATCGGTTGCACCGTGTTTCCGCTGGCCCACCGCTATCCGGCCTACGTCCGGCCGCAGCGCGCCGCCGAGCTGAAGCCCGACGAAGCTCAGTTAGGGGTAATGCTCGAATCGCCATCCGGCAGAAGACTAGCCTACCTACCCGCCGTGGCAACAGTTTCCAGCTCCCTCTTCGAACGCTTGGCGCGGGTCGATCTGCTGCTCTTCGATGGGACCTTCTGGAGTGACGAGGAACTGATGCCGCTCCAGGGCCGAGGATCGAGCGCGGGAGACATGGGGCACACGCCCGTCTCCGGAGGAAGCGGCAGCTTGCGAAAGCTCGCGGGATTACGCCGTCCGCGAAAAGTGTTCATCCACCTCAACAACACCAATCCCATGCTGGATGAATCGAGCGCGCCCTATCGCGAAGTTCGGCAGGCAGGCTGGGAAGTGGCGGAAGACGGAGATCAATTCGAGCTCTGAGTGCGCGCCTGTCTTTCGATTTGAGCGAGCATTACCCCTCGGTTAAGCCAAGCCTGTTCAGTCTTTTATGGCCATCGATAGTAAGCAAGCAGGAATTACTGCCGTGATCTGGTCTTTCGCTCGCGAGCGTAGCATGCTCTAGGGCATGACCACAAAGACCTTCACCCTACTCGAAAACGAAGAGCAGACGAAACTTGAAGCTCTCTACCGAGACCTCGATTTGTTTCTCACTGAACCCATGCTGCAGTTCGACGACTCCGAAGCCATCGATGCTGGCGGGATAGGCAAGGAACTCGGGCGCTTGAAAGCGCAAATCTGTCGCGTCGAAAAGGTTCTCGCCGGGCTGCCTTCCCATGCCTCGCTCGATCAGGTTAGCGAAGCCCTCGAGCAAAAGGGAATCGTCTACTGCGGACGAACGAGCGGAATTGATTAGTATTCTCGGCTGTACTCTAGCGGTTCCGAGGCTGTACGCCGGCAAGATCAATCGACCACCATGGCGCCGGTTAGGCTCGCGATCTGGCCGACCTTATGATCGACGCACCATTCGTACACCTCGCCGACGATCTTCTCGGTGGCACACGGATCCCAGTAACTGGCTGTACCTACCTGCACCGCCGTGGCGCCCGCCAACATGAACTCGATCGCATCCACGCCGGTCGAGATGCCGCCCATGCCGATGACAGGAATTTTGACGGTTTGCGAGGCATCATAGACCATGCGCAAAGCGATCGGCTTGATCGCCGGGCCGGACAGTCCCGCGGTGACATTGGAAATTCGCGGTTTACGGGTTTCGGCATCGATGGCCATGGCGAGAAAAGTGTTGACCAGAGAGATGGCGTCGGCTCCGGCTTCTTCCGCCACCCGGGCCATTTGCGCAATGCTGGTCACGTTGGGAGAGAGCTTCACGATCAGCGGCCGTTCGGAGCGGTGCCGGGCGGTCGAGACGACCTCGTCCAGCAAGCGCGGAACGGAGCCAAACTGGAGTCCTCCGGAGGAAGTGTTGGGACAGGAAACGTTTAATTCGTAGGCGGCGATGCCTTCGGCTTCGTTCAAGATTTCAATCGTGTCCTCATAGTCTTCACGGGTGTAGCCAAAGACGTTGGCGATGACCACCACCTGTTTGAGCCGGCGCAGTCTCGGCAACTTCTCCTTGATGAAGGCACGCGCCCCAACGTTCTGCAGCCCGATGGCGTTCAACATTCCGGCGGCGGTTTCGTACAACCGCGGCGGGGGATGGCCTGCCATGGGATCCTTGGACAGTCCCTTGACGACAAAGCCTCCGAGTTTATCCAGATGCACGACATCCTCGAATTCAACTCCATAGCCAAAGGTGCCGCTGGCGGCAATGATAGGGTTCTTGAGGTCAATCCCGGCGACGCGAACTCTAAGATCTGGGCGGCGCGGGCCGCTGGGGGGAGGAGTCATCGCGGTTGTAGTGTACCGCGAGTTTGCCTCTCACCCCAAGCGAGGGCGTGCCGTCCCGCGGAATTTTGCCCGGGCTTTGTCGTGCGCATTCCGGGTACGACCGAGCTTAGTTGGCGTACATGGCGATGATAGTTTCGATCGCCCGGCGGCAGACGGCGCAGAAGCTGTCATAGCGAGTAAACATGATGCAATTCTCCTGGGGACGGTAATACCCGTGCGCCTGATAATCGGCCCCCTCGAAGGCACCTACGCGGTCGGCATACGTGTCCTTGGCCAAAAGAGCATCTTGCTTTTCTTTTTCCTGCTGAAACAGCTGGTCGATCTCGGATTCCGGCTGATTCCGTGCGCGCAGGTCCTGCCGCCGGGATTGCATGGCCTGCTCCACAGTTTCGAATTCGTCTTTGCGCCAGGGTGTGGGAATGGGAGTGCCGGGCGTCACTAGATCTTTCCACTTCAGGTTCATCGGATCGGCCCGTGTTGTGGCATTCGGTTCCCAGGGCTCGACGGGTTTCGCCGGCGGCAGGTAGGCCACTTGCGAGGTGTAGTATTCATCGGCGAGACCCGCGAAATGGTGCCCGAACTCGTGCACGAAGACGTAGGGCGCCCACTCGCTGTCGGCAGCCACCGTTGCATACTGGTTGAAGATTCCACCGCCGCCGTAGGTCTTGGCATTGACCAGGATTTCCATGAACTCGTAGGGTGCGAACGAGGCGACGTCCCTGAGCGCACGATTCTCCGCCGTGAGGATGTAGCGTTCGCTGCCGAAGGTGTCGTAGCTCGTTCCCAGCGGATTGCGGCGGTGAATGCCGCGGGAGGGCTGTGAAATTCCCGATTCCTCCGCCGCAGGACACAATCCCCAAACGTTGAACTCTTGCCGGTGCTCGCGGAAGGGCGATCGAGCAAACAGAATCTCGGTAAACCGCCTGGCATCCTGCTCGAATTTTTTACGTTCGGCCGCGGTATAGCCGTCTCCCAGGATCAGCAAGTTAACTTTCGTCGCCGGCGCGCCACTCGCTTGAAGAGTGAGCAACGGACCCGGAGCCGCCGGGCGCGAGCTGTCGATCGACCTGTCCTTGGGATCGATGACGATGGTCCAAACCTCGCGGAATTCGCCCCCTTCCCGCTTCTCGAGCACGAGCTCGACGGGACTGTCCGGTGCCGGGAAGCGCAAGGATTCGGAAAATGTTCGGTGGGCGTTTTCGGCCTCAGCGGTTGTAACCCACTCGGCAAAGATCGAACTAAATCCCCGGGAATAGAGCAACCGGTGGCTGCGCGGATCCCGCACCTTGAACCTATAACCGCCCAAATTGGTGTCATCGATGGATTTTGCTAGGTCTCCCGGCCAGGGAAGCGGCTCGATCACAATCCGATCCAGGCTGAATGTCTCCTCTATGTGATTGCCGGTGTGGTAATAGTCCACCCTCATGGTGGCGGGAGCGGCGAAGCCGGCAAGCGGCAAGAGCAGGAGGCAGGCGAGGACGAAGCATCTCAGTTTTCCTGGTCGGTGATCGCCTGCGAGCGATGCGAGTCGGCCCTTGGCCATGGAACCCCCTTCTCGTAGCTATCGTTTCTCTTCCCGCGAGTCCCCGAGCCGGCGCTCAGGTGTTTCCCCGGGCAGCGGCAACAGACAACCGATCTTCGCCGGCATCAGGATGCATTGTAGGAGAACTGAGGTGCCGACGGTAGGAGCGAGAACTTCGCCGAGGATTTCTCGATCGCTCGAGCCCAGACTGAAAAAGCCGCGCCCGAATCCGATCCCTCCTTGGCCTTTGTTATCCTTGGCTGTGCGTCAGATTCATAAACGGGCCTGGCTGCTCGTCTTTCTCTCCGCCGGGCTGCAGATCCTGATCTTTCCCTTACCCAATCTCTACGGCCTTTGCTGGTTTGCCGTGGCACCTCTGCTCGTTGCCCTGCTCCGCGCCCGGCAGCCCGACACCCTGCAACTGCGAACCGGCAGCCAGCTTCTCCCCGCCCGGCCCGGGCAGGCGTTTTTTCTGGCCTACCTCTGCGGCATCTGCTGGTATGCCGGCACCTGCTCCTGGATCTACCCGACCATGCGGCAATACGGCGGCTTGCATCGACCGGCGGCGGCCGGCATCCTGCTTCTGTTTTGCCTGTACCTGGCGATCTATCACGGCGTCTTTGGACTGCTGATTAGCCTGCTGGCCAAGGCCGACCCGGTGAGCCGGAGTGCGCTCGTGGTCTCGCCCTTCGCCTGGGTCGCGGTCGAATTGGCGCGATCCCGCATTACCGGGTTTCCTTGGAACCTCCTGGGCACCTGCCAAGTGGACAATATTCCCCTGGCGCGCATTGCGACCGTAACCGGGGTCTACGGCCTTTCGCTGGAAATCATGCTGGTCAATGCGGCTTGGGCGGCGGTTTTTCTGGTGCGACGGGAGAAGCGCACTCCCTTGCTGCTGGCCTCCTTGACGGCCACGCTGGCTTTACAGGCCGGGCGTCTGGTGCCCGCTCCGCAAGAAAGAGCCGATGAGCTTGCGACCCTGGTCCAGGCCAACGTGCCGGTTCTCCCAGGGGAGGATTGGACCCGAGAATACTTTGCCCTAACCTTGAAGGAGCTGAGCGGGTTCGCTGCCAACCAAGAGCCCGGGAGCAACCCTACCTTCCGCTTGATCGTCTGGCCAGAATCACCCGCACCTTTCTATACCAGCGATCCCGTCTTCCGCGCTGCGGTTAGCGACTTGGCACGCCGGCAAGGCGCGTGGGTACTGGTGGGCGCTATCGGGACGCACGAGAGCCGCGAGCCGCGACAGCCACAGGAAATCTACAACTCAGCCCAGCTCGTCAGTCCCAGCGGGGAGTGGGCGGCACGCTACGACAAGGTCCATCTGGTGCCTTTCGGCGAATATGTGCCCTTCGAACGTCTGTTCTCGTTTGCCGGGGGTCTGACCAAAGAAGTCGGGGATTTTTCCCCTGGCGGGGCGCGGATCCCGCTCCAGGCGGATGGGGTGAAGCTTGGCGTTTTCATCTGCTACGAATCGATTTTCCCCGATGAAATCCGCCAGTTTGCGGCGCAAGGCGCCGAGGTTCTGGTCAACCTCTCCAATGACGGGTGGTACGGGGACAGCGGCGCCTATGCCCAGCATCTCAAGCAAGCGCGGGTGCGGGCGGTTGAAAATGCCCGTTGGTTGTTGCGCGACACCAACACCGGGGTTACGGCTTCGATCGATCCCTACGGCCGAGTGGTGGCCAGCCTGCCGCGCAAGGTGCGGGGCGCGCTGGCGGCTCCTTACGCGTTGTCGAGCCGCACCACGTTCTACACTCGGCACGGCGACTGGTTCGCCTATCTCTGTGCGATAATCTGGGGAGGGACGCAGGGTTTGCCGCTCGCATTTCCCAAGCGAACCCAGAGCCAGCACGGCCATCGCATCCACCGGCGCTGAGCCGAGAACGGTTGCCCTCAGCCGTGGCGGCCCGACCTCAGCAAGGATCAGAGCATGGTAGAAGAACTAGAACAGGAATACGGTGTTTTGAAGGAAAAAGTCCGCGAACTTCGGGAGTACCTTTGACGCGGACAAGCTACGGCGGCAACTGAGCGAGGTCGACAAGAAGACGGCCGACCCGAACCTCTGGTCCAATCCTCAGCAATCCCAACAACTCATGCGCCAGAAAAAGCGCCTGGAAGAGATGTTGGCGACCGAGGCGGACCTGGTTCGACGCAGCGAGGACATTGCAGCCTATTTTGAACTGGCGCGGGAGGGAGAATCGGTTGACGCCGACCTGCGGAGCGAGATCGATTCCCTGCGAAAGACGGTCGACCACCTCGAGACCGAGACCCTGCTGTCGGGAGAGAATGACGCACGCAACGCGATCGTTACCATTCATCCCGGGGCCGGCGGCACCGAATCGCAGGACTGGGCGGACATGCTGCTTCGCATGTATTTGCGCTGGGCGGAGCGCCAAGGCTTTCATACCGTCCTCTACGACTACCAGCCGGGGGAAGAAGCAGGTCTGAAGTCGGCGACCTTCGCGGTCAACGGAGAGTATGCCTTCGGTCTGCTCTCGAGCGAAATCGGAGTGCACCGCCTGGTGCGAATCTCCCCCTTTGACCAGGCCAAGCGGCGGCACACGTCGTTTGCCAGCGTTTTCGTCTCCCCGGAAATTGATGACAGCATCGAGATTGTCATTCGGCCGGAAGATCTTCGCGTTGACACCTACCGCTCGAGCGGCCGCGGCGGGCAGCACGTCAACACCACCGACTCCGCCGTGCGCATCACCCATACTCCCACCGGGATTGTGGCAAGCTGCCAGAACGAGCGTTCGCAGCACAAGAACCGGGATCGGGCTATGAGCATGCTGCGTTCGAAACTCTACGAGCACGAGATGGAGAAGAAACGGGCGGCGACCAAGAAAATCGAGGATGCGAAGCTCGACATTGATTTTGGCTCGCAGATTCGCTCCTACGTGCTGCAGCCCTACCGGCTGATCAAGGATCATCGCACCAAAACCGAAGTGGGGGATGTGGACCGGATTCTCGATGGCGATCTGGAAGTATTCATGCGGGCGTATCTGCGAATGCGGCGAGCGGAAAGCAAATAGCTTGTCCTTCGGCGGACGGCGCAGACTTCGAGTCTGCGCTTAACCTCCCGCCCTCGAGAACCGAGTGTCTTGCCTGCCATAACTCGTATGGTCATTCGAAGAATTGCCGGAAACCACGCTGGGACCAAGCTTGGGCGCCGCTTTGAACAGGCACTGTTGTTTGCCCACCGCCAGCATGCCGGGCAGACTCGCAAGGGAACCCCGACGCCTTACATCTCGCATCTGCTGGGGGTTGCCGGGTTGGTGCTCGAGGCGGGAGGGGACGAAGATCTGGCGATCGCGGCCTTGCTGCACGATGTGGTCGAGGACTGCGGCGGCATTCCCATGCTTGCGGAAGTCCGCCGGCGCTTCGGCGAACGCGTGGCACACGTGGTGGAAGGTTGTACCGACACCTACCTCGATCCGAAGCCGCCTTGGCGCCGGCGAAAGCAGAACTACGTTCGCCATCTCCGCGGAGCCGACGCCGACACACACTTGGTATCCGCCGCCGACAAGTTGCATAATGCCCGCCACATCCTCTCCGACTACCATCAGGACGGGGAACTGATCTGGACTCGCTTTCATGGAAAACGCGGGGGTACGCTCTGGTATTACCGGGCGTTACTAAGAGAGTTCCGGCGCCGTGAGCCAAATCGGCTGGTGAATGAACTCGAGCGGGTCATCTCGCAACTGGAAACCGCGGTGCGTAAAGACGCCCGGCGTCGCCAGCGCAGCCGTTGATTCCTCCTCCGCCCACAAAATGCCGTTCTGCGCCGGCATCAGGATGATGGCGTAGGACAATCGCCGGTACGCCCCTGGCAGGCAGCGAGCCCTTACCCACACCTGGGACAGTGCCCTTGGTAATGTGGCCAGACCGGAAGCCTCTGGCCAAACTCCCGGCCTTCGGTTCATTCTGTAGTTTTCAATTCTCCGCGAATGGGGACGCAAAGCGAATGCCCCGCATGATCGATGCCGTTCGTAACTCTGCATTGCCGACCAACATCATGCAGTTGGCGGCCCGGGGTGCGTTGCAGGCTCCGCCCGAGGAAATGCTTGAAATCCTGGTCTATCTGGCGAAGCACAATTCCGTGTTCGGTCCCCAGGCAAAGCTGACGCTTGCCGGCTGGAACGAGACTACTTGCCGGGAGATTCTAGCGAATCCTGCCACTCCGAAACAGGTGTTGGATTACTTTACCGATCCGGACAATCTAAGGCCGGGGCTCCTGCCTGTACTGCTTGAGAACCCCGCGGTCGGGGACGACTTCGTCCTCCGACAGGCAACCAATGCCACTGCCGAGCAGGCAGAGGCCCTGCTGAGGAGCGCGCGCGCCAGCGGCCTGAGATCGGTCTTAGAAATTCTCTCGAGCAAAAAGAATCTGACGCCAGCCCTCGCGGCTCGTGCCCGCGAGAAGCTGTCTGCGCTGCTGGCTCCGGGTGAAACCTCGTCCGGTCTTGCGGAGACCGCTTCTGGCGGGACGGCGAGCCCGCCGGTGGAAGGCCCGACCGCCACCCTCGCGGAGACTCCGCAGGATGATTCCATGGACGCATCCGAGGATATGATTGAGCAATTTATGGCCGACCACGCAGGGGAAATCGCTGCCGAAGCCGACAAGCCGTTTGCGCCGGTCGAAGACACCGAGGAACCCCCAGCGTCAGAGGCGGTCGTTCCGGTGGTCCAGGCTGCCGCTGCTGCGGCGGCAGCTGGCGGGGGAGAGCCGAAGGAAACGGTAACCCGAAAACCGGCGGAACCGAAGAAGTGGTTTTTGAACGCCGAGGAGCAGCGGGCCAGCGCCCTGCAAAAGATCGCGAAACTCGACATCAAGGGGCGCATTCTGCTGGCCATCAAAGGCACTCGGGAGGAGCGTTCGTTGTTAATTCGCGACGGCACAAAAATCGTGGCCCTGGCCGTGCTCGAATCACCCAAGCTGACCGACGCCGAGGTGGAGCGTTTTGCCAACCAGAGAAACGTGCTCGAAGCCGTGCTGCGGACCATTCCGATGAAGCGCCGCTTCATGAAACAGTACCCAATCGTGAGAAACCTCACCTTTAACCCGCGCACGCCGATCGATGTATCGCTTGGACTGATGAAGCACCTCTTCGTCCAAGATCTCCGCCTGCTGGCCAACAACAAAGAAGTCTCCGACACGGTCCGCAAGCTGGCGGCAAAGATGTTTCGGCAGAAGACCGCTAACACCACCAAGAAAGACTAACCGATCTCGGGCCGCCGCAGGGAGCAACCGGTTGGCGCTCGTCTACGCTGCCGCTAAAATACTAGGCCATGGATTTTTCGTCCCAGCCGGATCCGATCCGGGAGCTCCTTGCGCGCTCGAAAACCATCGCGGTGGTAGGTCTGTCGAACCGCCCCCTGCGTCCAAGCCACGGCGTCTCGGCGTACATGCAGACGCATGGTTACCGCATCATCCCCGTTAATCCGCGGATCAATGGCGCTTTGGGAGAAAAGGCCTACCCATCCCTGCTCGAGGTGCCGGAAAAGATCGATATCGTGAATATCTTTCGTCGGCCGGAGTTTGTGGCCGAGGTTGTCGACCAAGCCATCCAGTTGAAGGTTCCCGCCATTTGGATGCAAGAAGACGTGATCCACGAAGAAGCTGCGCGAAAGGCACGCCAAGCCGGTATCTTCGTGATCATGGACCGCTGCATCCTCAAAGAGCATCGCGCCCGCTTCCGATGACTGGGAATCAACCCTTGAGGAAAATTGCGGTGGCGTCGTCGGCGAGAGCGCGGCCTTTGGCGAAGGCGCGAACATCTGCGAGCAGGCTTTCCAGCGATGCGTCCGATCTTGCAAGGTGATCTTCCAGCCGCTCGAGCCCGTATTCCTCATCCGCGCCGTTCAACGCCTCGGTGATTCCATCGCTGTAGAGGATGAGACGAGAGCCCGGCGGGATTTCCACCGCCAGCTCGGAGAAATCACTCCCGCCAACCCCTAGCGGCATTCCCCGATCGGTATCGAGGAAACCACTCCGGTTGTTGGTAAGCAGGAGAGGAGGGAGGTGACCGGCGTTTGAAAAGCGCAGCATTCTTTGCTCAGGGTCAAGCACGGCATAAATCATGGTCACAAACCGTCCTGCGGGAAGGTCCTCGACGAGAAGACGGTTCAACTTGCCTAGCACCTCGCTCGGAGACGAGCAAGCCTCCGCGAGCGATCGCAGCATACCGCGGGTCGCCGACATAAGCAGCGCCGCCGCCATTCCCTTCCCCGACACATCCGCCAAGACAAATCCCCAGCGGTTCTGGTCCAGGGGGATGAAATCGTACCAGTCCCCACCCAATGCGCCTGCGGGAATCGACATGCCAGAAACGGCAAAGCCGGGAATCAGGGGAGAGGACCTCGGAAGCAGGGCTTGTTGAATGGCGCGCGCCTCGCGAGCCTCGCGGCTCATCTGCTCGCGTTCTCGCCGCTCCCACTGGAAACGGCGCGCGTTGTGCACCGCCGCCGCAATGTGGGCACACAGCGCCTCGAGCAGCCTCACCTGTTCCGCTGGAAACGCATCCAGTTGCGAATGCGAAGCCGAGAACACACCTACCAGTTGTCCCTCCACCTGCAAGGGAATCGCTACCTCCGACAGGG
>JASHSL010000534.1 GCA_030040855.1 Terriglobales bacterium | reverse complement strand
CTGGCTGCGGAGCGACAGCCGCCCAGCGAAGCGAAGCACATCCGCATCTACCTGACCCCCACCGTGGTCTACTTCGCATCGGTGCTGCTGCTCGCCGGCGCGCTCACCTTCCCGACGCAGTCGCGACTCTCGGCCACCCTCTGCTGCTGCGGCGAGGGCGCCGCCGGCATCTTGTACGCCCTGTCGTTGCTGCGGGGGAAACCCCTGGGCGGACGCTTCCGTGGGCGTGGAGACGCGTGGCTCTACTCCCTGCTGCCCACCGCCGCGTTCGGTCTGCTCGTCGGCGGCGGAGCGACCGTGTACGCCTCGGACCCTGATACGGGACTGACGATGGTGGCGGTTGCGATGCTGGCGCTGCTCGCTCTTGCGCTTCGCAACTCCTGGGCCATCGCCGTGACCGTCATCTCGACCCCGTCGCGGGATGGCGACGCGAAGAGCCGTGAATAGTCGCGCTCACCCTGTCCACAGTCCTAACAGAATTTCTAGGAGTTTGTTGAATAGGTTCCCATTCTGCGGCGCTTCGTGAATCAGATCCGAGACACCTCGATAGCGCCTCCAGCCCGACCTGAACCCGGAACACCACCCGCGAAATCCCGGCAAACACGCTAGCAGGGCGAATTTCAACAAACTCCTAGACCGCGCCCTGCGGCACTCCGATCCCCGTCTTCTCAAGAAATGCCTGGTATTCCGCGTCGAAGCCTTCGAGCTCCGCCCGCATGCGCGCCTCATCCCATGCCTGAATCCCGGCGATGCGGGCGGCCGCCACGCGGGTGCACTCTGGCGACCAACAGGGGCCCAAAGCCAGCGGCACCCTGCGCAGGAGAACGTCAGCCAGGCTGACGGCGCCTTGGTTCTCAAATGCATCGAGAGCTTCGGCCACAATGTGATGAGTGTGTGGGCACAAGCGCTGCTTCAACTGCGCGCTCCTGCGCGCCCTGCTCGCGATGCCCGAGGCGCGTCGCCCATTCCACTCGACCATTGCCTGGGCGGCTTCTGGGGTGATCCCCCCTAGTTGGGCGACCTGGGCGACGGTTCTCGCAAGCACGCTATCGAGTTCGCTCTCGCACATGAGAGCGACCGAAGGAAGGATGGCGGGTCGAAGACCTATCTTCTCGGCGCACTCTCGAGCCACGCCGCCGGCAGTAGTGAGTTTCCCCCCAATCACCGAGATCAGGCCCGCGGCTCCGTCGGGCGTGTGATCGTGGAAATAATGGCGGCGAGGAATCGCCGCAGGTTTTGCCTGGGGAGAGTAGGGAAGTGGTCGCACGCCGGCGAATGCGTAACGGATATGACTGCGTGCAATTTCCAGCCGGGGAAACAAGCCACCGAGCGAGGCCAGCAAGTAGCGGATCTCCTCTTCGGAAGGCCGCACTTGGCTCGGATCCCCAGTTTCGGGAACTTCGGTGGTGCCGACAAGGATCTGATCATTCCAAGGAATGATGAAAATGGGCCGTCCGTCGACCGCTTCGGCGTACACCGCTTGACCCGGAGCTCCGGGGAACTTCTCGAGCACGAGGTGGGATCCGCGAACCCCTCCCACCATTGCCTGCGGGGTGTGAACTCCGGAACTTCGGCAGATCTGGTCTGCCCAGGGCCCGGCGGCATTGATGATCCAGGCGGCCTCGACGCGCTCCTCCCGCCCGCTCGCTTCATCCCGCAGCAGGGCCCCGGTTGCCCGCCCGTGGTGGGTGGTGACTGTGAGCAGCCGGGTATGGTTTCTTGCCAGGCAGCCGGCCGCCACAGCCTCGACGAGCCATTCGGCGACCAGGCGCTCGGGAAACTCACACTGTGCATCTTCGAAGCGAAACAGCGAGAAGCGCCGCCCTTGATCGAGCCACCGTTCGAAATCGGCCGGCTCACTTTGCCGACGACGGATTCCTCGGCCTGCCATGCGGCGGTATAGCCACAGCCCGGCACGCACGGCGAGCGCGCTGCGGCGGCTTTCCCCATCTAAAGCGAGTACGAACTCGAGGGGACGGATCAGATGAGGATATTGGCATAAGAGCTTCTGGCGCTCGCCGAGAGACTCCTTCACCTGCCGAAAATCGCCCTGTTCGAGGTAACGCAGACCACCATGGATGATGCGGGTCGATCGACTGGTCGTTCCTGCCGCAAAATCATGCTGCTCGACGAGCAAGGTCCGACGGTTGGCGCGCGCACATTCACGGGCAATGGCAACGCCGTTGATTCCTCCCCCAATGACCAGGACGTCGAACTGCGCGTTCTCGAGTGGCAGTCGAGAGTTCATGCCCAAATTTAGATGCGCGCTGCGTCCGCTTGGCATTGTGTCGCCACCGATCCGGAAAAGGACTGCCAGAACCCAGTCAAGCCGATCGCTCTACAGCCGCGAAGGTCGGCTCAAGAGCGCTGCTTGAGGGTCGACGGCTCAGGCTCAGTGTGGCGGACGGGCGAGACCGCGAAAAGATGACGGAAGTTTTTCGCCCCTCGCTCGGATCTCGGACTCGGCGGTTGCCCGAGCCGCCTCGCCTCATTTAGAGTGTGGGATCCGATGTTGACCACAGGAAAGCGCTTTGAAGACGCGGTTTCGATTATGGCCCGCCTGCGCGCCCCCGGCGGATGCCCCTGGGATCGTGAACAGACCTTCGACTCGATCAAGCCGTACACCCTCGAAGAAACCTACGAAGTTTTAGAGGCGATCGATAATCGCGACTGGAACGAGCTCGTCGGCGAGCTTGGGGATCTGCTGTTGCAGGTCCTCTTTTATGCCCAAATGGCACAAGAACAAGGCTCGTTTTCGATCGACGAAGTTCTCGAGAGACTGTCGCGCAAACTAGTCGATCGCCACCCCCATGTGTTTGGCGACGTCAAGGCGGAAACCGCCTCTGACGTGTTGCGCAACTGGGAAGTACGCAAAGCGGAAGAAAAAAAGCGGCGGCTGGAGGCGGGTGGAGGCAAGGCCGCGACCAAGGAAGACTGGAGTGAATCGGTGCTGGCTGGGGTTTCCCCCGCCATGCCAGCGTTGCTCGAAGCCCACAAGCTGAGCTCCCGCGCGGCGCACGTTGGCTTTGATTGGCCCAATCTCGCGGATTTGCTTGCCAAGCTCGAGGAGGAAATCCAAGAGTTCAAGGAAAACTTGAAGGAATTGCCGGAGCCTCGCCAGGAGAAGGAGGCGCCAGGAGGGGGCCGACAACGAGCCAAGCTGAGCGAACGTCTGCGCGGCCGTCTCGAGGGCGAGCTCGGCGATTTGTTTTTTGTGCTGGTCAACCTGGCGCGTTTTCTGTCGCTCGATCCCGAGTCGGCCCTCAAGAAGACCAACCGCAAATTCCGTCGTCGCTTTCAGTGGATGGAACAGCAATTACGAGGTCGGGACCGTCGGCCTGACCAGGCCTCGCTCGAAGAGCTGGAGTCCCTATGGCAACAAGCCAAACGGCAAGAGCAAGCAGGCCGGTGAGCAAGGATTCGCTTCTAATCCGCAAGTGTCAAAGCCTCGAGGAAATGCGCGCTTGTGTGGCCTTGCAGAAAGAGGTCTGGGGGCTCACCGACATCGAACTGGTGCCCTTGCGCATGTTCGTAGTAGGGGAAAAAGTGGGCGGGCAGGTGATTGGCGCTTTTGACCAGGGAACGTTGGTTGGGTTCGCGTTTGCCATTCCCGGGGTTCGCGGCGGGCACTCGTTTTTATATTCCCAGATGCTTGCCGTGCGTCAACGCTACAGGAATGCGGGCCTGGGACGGCGCCTCAAATTATTTCAGAGGGAGGATGCCCTGGCCCGCGGCTTCGAACTTATGGAGTGGACCTTTGATCCTCTGGAAATCAAGAACGCCTACCTCAATCTCGAGAAACTGGGCGCGATTACGCGCCGCTATAACCGCAACCAGTACGGAGTGACGTCTTCGGTCCTCCAGGGGCATCTGCCCACCGATCGGCTGGTGGCCGAGTGGTGGTTGAAATCCAAACGAGTCGAGACCCTGCTTGCGACTGGTGCCAAGCCGAGTTTCGAGGTTCTCGCGGCCATTTCGGTTCCCGCCCAGATT
Organism: Terriglobales bacterium; assembly: GCA_030040855.1. GTDB lineage: Bacteria > Acidobacteriota > Terriglobia > Terriglobales > Acidobacteriaceae > JAFAGX01. The sequence goes on along the minus strand of JASHSL010000534.1, from coordinate 658 downwards.
TACGATTGGAAGGCCAAGCCCGAGACTCGGGCTCAGGCGCAAGCCCTGCAGGACCGTAATCGCGAAGCGTTCTTAGAGGCTTTCGCAGGGGGGCTCGCCGCCTTGGGCTATGAACGCGACCCGCAGGGGAATGGCCGGTTCTTGCTGGGACGCTGGGAGGAGAAGTGGGCGTACTCCGGGTCGTAAATTCTCGAAGGGGCCGGCGGTTTTCCGTCTGCTTTCGAAGGTTGGCCCATGAAAATTGAAGCCCTCACCCTGCGCGAAATTCATATGCCGCTGGTGCATTTTTTTGAGACCAGCTTCGGCCGCACCTACGATCGCAGGATTCTGTTGGTCAGCGTGCACTGCGATGGTGTCACGGGGTGGGGCGAATGCGTGGCCGGGGAAGATCCTTATTACAGCTCGGAGTGGTTCGAATCGGCCTGGCTGACCATGAAGCACTACCTTGCCCCGGCCGTTGTGGGCCGCAGTTTGTCGAGCGCGGGAGAGAGCGCGCCTCTCATGGGACAGATTCGCGGCCATCGCATGGCCAAGGCTGCCATCGAGAACGCGATTTGGGATGCCGAGGCGCGGCAGAAGCAACTGCCTCTTTGGCGACTGCTCGGCGGCCGGCAGCAGGAAATCGCCTGCGGCGTTTCCATCGGCATTCAGGATTCGC
>JASHSL010000050.1 GCA_030040855.1 Terriglobales bacterium | reverse complement strand
TGGACCGCGGTGACCGCAGATGGAAGCGCCAGCGCTCACTTCGAGCATTGCGTCGCCGTGACCAAGGAAGGCCCCATGATTTTAACCGAATAAGCGGCGGTCGGGAGCGGCTGGGGCAGGAGAGCAGAAACCGGAGGCCGCCAGAGGCGCCCGCTAGCGGGGCAACAACAGAGCGCCTGAGCATTAAGGAGTCGATGAGCAAAGAGGACGCGATTGAAGTCATGGCAACGGTGCTCGAACCGCTGCCCAATGCCATGTTTCGAGTCGAGCTGGAATCGAACAAGCACCAGGTTCTGGCGCATGTTTCCGGCAAAATGCGGAAGAATTTCATTCGCATTCTTCCCGGCGACAAGGTGGCGGTGGAACTTTCGCCCTACGACCTGAGCCGGGGAAGGATCGTGTATCGGTACAAGTGAGGGGGGATCATCGCCGGGAGGCCAGGAGAAGATGATGAAGGTGCGAGCATCGGTCAAGAAAATTTGCGACAAATGTAAGATCATCCATCGGAAAGGTGTGGTGCGGGTGATCTGCGAGAATTCCAAGCACAAGCAACGGCAAGGCTGAGGAGGACCGCAGCGTCCGACGGGTTTCGAGGAGCACTATGGCACGAATTGCAGGCGTCGATCTTCCGCGAAATAAGCACGTGTATATCGCGCTGACCTATATCTACGGCATTGGAACTCCGCGCTCGGCGCGGATTCTCGACCAGGCGAAGGTGGATCCCCTGAAGAAGGTCCAGGACCTCGGCGAGGATGAGGTGAATCGCATCCGCCAGGTGATCGAGTCCGAAGGCATGGTCGAAGGCGATCTGCGCAAGGACGTTCAGATGAATATCAAACGTCTGATCGAAATCGGCTCCTATCGCGGATATCGCCATCGCCGCAACTTGCCCGTGCGGGGGCAGCGTACCCACACCAACGCGCGGACCCGCAAGGGACCACGCCGAGGGACGGTCGCGATCAAGAAGAAGTCAACGGCAAAGACCTGAGTCCCGGCCAGCCCGGTGCGGTCCAAGGAGTGGTTTTCCCTGGCCAACGACCGAAGCTGAGCAGGTGTCACCAGGCAGGGAAGAGCAAACTATGGCAAAACCAGCAGCACCGAGCGGCGTCGCCGCTCCGGAAAAGAAGGGCAAGAAGAAGACGTTCAAGAAGAAAGAGCGCAAGCACGTCGCCCACGGCGTAGCTCACATCCAGGCCTCGTTCAACAACACGATCGTGACCATCACCGATTCGGTCGGGAACGTGTTGTCCTGGAAGAGCTCCGGTTCGCTCGGCTTTCGCGGTTCGCGCAAAGGCACGCCGTTTGCCGCCCAGCAGGCAGCCATGAGCGCCGCCAACATGGCGCGCGACCACGGGGTCCGCAGCCTCGATGTCTGCGTCAGCGGGCCAGGCTCGGGGCGTGAATCGGCGATTCGAGCCTTGGCGGCGGCCGGCATCGAAGTGCGCACCATCAAGGACGTTACACCGATTCCCCACAACGGATGCCGACCGCCCAAAAGAAGAAGGGTATAAGCAGGGTATAAGCAGGGGTTGAGCCCCGCTGGCTGCAAATTACGCATTTTGCCGGGGAGAAGGGTGAGGCCAGAGGCAAAGGCTTGCCTTCGGCTGGCATGGAAACCGGTGCATCGAAGTGGGTGAACCGGTCATCGAAGAAGGAGAGGGAAATTGGCCCGCTATACTGGTCCTGTCTGTCGTCTTTGTCGCCGCGAGGGTATGAAGCTGTTCCTCAAAGGCCCCAAGTGTTTTAGCGACAAATGTCCTGTGGAGAAGCGAAACTTTGCTCCTGGCCAGCACGGCAAGGATCGCAAAGCCAAGGTCGTCGGCTACGGCTTACAGCTGCGCGAGAAGCAGAAGACCAAGCGCATTTACTTTACCCAGGAAGCGCAATTCCGAAACTATTTCGAGAAGGCGGCGCAAACCCGGGGGGTGACCGGCGAAATGCTCTTGCAACAGCTCGAGCGTCGCCTGGATAACGTCGTCTATCGCCTGGGCTTTGGGATTTCCCGCCGCCAGGCGCGGCAGCTGGTTCGCCACGGACACGTCGAGGTGAACGGACGCAAGGTGAACATCCCTTCCTACCAGGTGTCGGTGGGTGAGCAGATCACCATTCGCGAAGGCAGCCGCAAGCTCGGGGTGCTCGAGCAGGCCAAGGAGTTCGCCAGCCACCAGACCTCCCCGACTTGGATCGAAATCGATCGCGATAACTACAAAGGACGCGTGCTGGCGCTGCCGAAACGAGAGGATATCCAGCTGCCGGTCAACGAGCAGTTGATTGTGGAGCTGTATAGCAAGTGAGGCGTGTTTCGCACCTTCTTCCCTGCCGACGAGACAGTAGATGTTGCTGTTGAGTCGGCGACGCGGTGTTTGGGTCCACCATTTCGTGCCAGATCAGCCTGCCGGGACGCTTGACCGGAAGCTGGACCCTTCCGGGATGTCCGGGCTGAGCCACATGGCCGAAGGAGAGCATCGATGCTTTGGAAGGGTTTTCAAAAACCGAAACGTCTTGCGGTCGATACCGCAGGTTTAACCGATAAGTACGGAATCTTCTGGGCGCAACCGTTCGAGCGCGGCTTCGGCACGACCATTGGCAATGCGCTGCGACGGGTCTTGTTGTCTTCGATTGAAGGGGCGGCGGTGACCGCCGTCAAGATCGAGGGTGTGCTGCATGAGTTCCAGTCCATCCCCGGGGTTGTCGAGGACGCCACCGACATCATCCTCAACCTCAAGCAAATTCCCTTCAAGCTGAGCGGCGACGCGCCCAAGGCCATCTATCTGCGCGCCGAGCAACCCGGCGTGGTGACTTCGGGCATGATTGAAGCCGATGCCGACGTCGAAGTCCTCGACCGCGACGTCTACATCGCGACCATCAGCGAGGGCGGCAAGCTGGACATGGAGATGCGCCTCAAGCGGGGGCGTGGCTACGTGGCCGCGGACAAGAACTTTGATGAGGACCTGGGCATCGGCTTCATTCCCATTGATTCGGTGCACTCCCCGGTTCGCAAGTGCAACTACACGGTCGAAGCCGCGCGCCTCGGTCAGATCACCGACTATGACAAGCTGACGCTCGAAGTATGGACCAACGGTTCGATCACTCCGGCAGACTCCATCGGCCTGGCGGCCAAGCTCCTCAAGGACCACATGAATATCTTCATCAACTTTGAGGAAGATATCGAGACCGCAACCTCGGCGGAAGAACGCAAGCCGGAAATTCGCAACGAAAACCTGAACCGTTCGGTCGAGGAGTTGGAGCTCTCCGTGCGCAGTTACAACTGCTTGAAGAACGCCAATATTCAAACCATTGGAGAACTGGTGCAGAAGTCGGAAGCGGAGATGCTCAAAACCAAGAATTTCGGCCGCAAGTCGCTGAATGAGATCAAGGAAATTCTCGGGACCATGGGCCTGAGCCTGGGCATGAAGATCGACGAGCACGGCAATGCCGTGCCGGGGCCGACTTCGAGCCAGATCCTGCCCGCCTCGGCCTACGGCGACAGCGATCTGTAGAGTCCAGTCGGGGAGATGGAAGCGGGGTTTCTATGCGTCATAAAGTAGCTGGCTGGAAACTGGGACGGACGAGCGCGCACCGCCGCTCCGTGCTGCGCAACCTGGTCACGTCGCTGATTCTCGAAGAACGCATCGAAACGACGGTGCCGAAAGCTAAAGCGATGAGGCCGCGGGTGGAAAAAATGATCACTCTCGGAAAGCGGGGAAATCTGGCGGCACGGCGGCAGGCCTTGGCGTACCTGATGAGCCATGCCGCGGTCGACAAGCTTTTCGATACGATTGGGCCGCGCTTTGGCGACCGTAACGGCGGCTACCTGCGAATCGTGCGCACCGCCTGGCAGAAGGGGGACGGCGCCGACAAAGCATTGATCGAGCTGCTGGGCAGTGAAAAAGTGCTCGACGAAAAGCGGCAAAAACGCGCCGAAGTCCGTGCCAAGCGAGCGGCGGAAATCAAGCGGTCGATGGAAGAGGCCGAACCCGGCGTCGCGGCCGGGGCAGCCCCCGAAGGCGAGGAAAAGAAGGAGTAGTTCGCCCCCCCTGGGTACATGCCCCCTCGCCGGTCACCTCGGTAACCTGGCAAGGTCTTGGGCCCGCGCTAAACTCTTTGGCAAATGGAGTTTTCGCGCACCCAAATCGGCATTGCCACGGCGGTTGCCGCCCTCCTGTTGCTGGGTTTCTTTTCCTCCTTGATCTGGTTGGACCATCAGGGGCCGGTGCTCGGCAAATCCGACGAGCGCGATCCGCTCTCTCAGGTGCCGGATTCGATTTCCTTGAACCCTCTCCGCGACCGCACCTCTGAGCGCGTGGCGGCCGCCTATCTCAACGGCATCCGCAGCGGACACTGTCAGGAACAGCTGGCCACCTGGGCCAAGGATTACCGCAAGAGATATGCCCAGCTCATCTGCGACTCGGAAGCCAAGCACCCGTTAGTTTCCTGGAAGTTGGTCGACTGGGAGGATGACCCGCCCCTGCGCATGCTGCGCTACCGAGGCAAACGCCGCGAAACCCCTTCCGCAGCTGGAACCTACAAGGAGTTGTTCTCGGTCACCCTGGAGAACAAGGACGGCACTTGGGAAGTCACGAAGTACGAAGCGATGTATTGAAACACCGTCGGGCCGCAATGGTTCCGTCGATGCCGCCTGGGATGGAGCGCAAGTAGACTCGTCAGCCTCGATGGCCCGCATAGAGGGTAGCTTCCTCCGGTTTGCTCCGCTCCCTCGAACGCAGCAGGAACAAGATCACGATCTGTGCGGTCAAGGCCGCTGTGCTGTCGAGAATTACATCGCGTACGGTTCCGGTTCGGGAAGGTATAAACGTTTGGTGCCACTCATCCAAGCTGGCGACCAAGGAGGACATGAAGAATCCGAGTGTCGCCCAGCGCAGCGCCCACGGGGACGACACGGGAAGGGTAACGCGCCAGGACCGAAACAGCAGCAGACTCAAAATGAAATAGCCCACAAAATGGCCGGTCTTGCGCAGGTAATGGTGGAAAACGAGAAACCGCCCGTAGTCGAGGCCAAACAAAAAGTGCAGAAACGGATAGAGAAAGCGACTCGTGTTGGCACTCGACAGATAGCTGGTCGATTCGATTGCGATCAGCAGGATCCACAACCCGGCAGCGATCCAACACTTGAGCAGCTCTTTTTGATGGAGAGTCAAGCAAAACTTCCGTAGGTAGGTTGAAAAAACATCGTTCCTCTCAAGGGGCAGAACTATTCGATCGCGTAGTTGGGCGCTTCCCGAGTAATCACCACATCGTGCACGTGGCTCTCGCGCAATCCTGCCATCGTGATGCGGACGAAGCGGGCCTTCTGCTGCAACTCGGGAATGCTGGAACAGCCGCAATATCCCATGCCCGATTTCACTCCTCCGACCATCTGATGCACGATCATGGCCACCGAGCCGCGATA
>JASHSL010000533.1 GCA_030040855.1 Terriglobales bacterium | reverse complement strand
GTTTGACCTCACCGTCCAGCGTCAGCTGACCCGCAGAGTGACACTCGAGCTCGGTTACATCGGGCGCAGAATCACCCATGAATATCAGCCGGTTAACATCAACGCCGTGCCGTACATGATGACACTCGGAGGCCAGGAGTTCTCGCAGGCTTACAAGAATGTCGTTTTGCAGTATTGCGGAGGTTTTGCCGGCCTGGCGGGGGGAGGGTGCACCGCCAACGCGGCCGCCGTCACGCCGCAACCGTTCTTTGAAAAGGCCATGAAACCGTCCTACTGTGCTGGGCATTCCAGTTGCACGGCTGCTGTGGTCGCTAACGAAGGCAGCAACTTCGCTCTCATGCAGGTTTGGACTTTGTGGAGTGACCTGGATAATGGCGGGTTTAATTTCCCGCGCAGCATGCTGAACACCCCGCTCGGAACTGCGATCGGCTCGAGTGGCCAGCTTACCTCCGGCGTCGCTCTGAACGCGGCCATCGGCCACGGCAACTACAATGCTGGTTTCGCCACGCTCAAAACCTCCGATTGGCATGGCGTAACCATGCAGTCGAACTTCACCTGGTCGAAAGCATTGGGGACCGGGGCGCAGGTTCAGGCAACCAGCGAATATACGCCTAACGACCCGTTCGATCTGAATAACATGTACGGCCGGCAAGCCTTCGATCGTAAGTTCGTGTACACGATGTTCGTCGTCTATCAGCCACCCTTCTTTAAGGGGCAATCGGGACTTTTGGGACATCTCCTGGGTGGCTGGACCTTTGCACCCGTATTCACCGCCGGCAGCGGACAACCAGTCGAGGTCTTCACTTCCACCGGCAACGGTCAGGAATTCGGCGCAGGGGACAATATCAACTTCTTTGGCATTGAAAATGCTGTGCCACTGGGTCCTATTCCTGGGGGCATCGGCAAGGCCCACTACTTTCCAACCGGCATACCGACCGCATCGGCGGGCTCAGGCGGCTACCCGATCAACATATTTGGCAACCCTCAGGCCGCTTTTATGGATTTCCGCAACCCGATTCTAGGTTTGGATACCAGGGACGGGGGATCGGGCATTATCACCGGCCTGGCCTACTGGAATCTGGACTTTAGTATCAGGAAAGCGGTTAAGATCACGGAGCGGGTTTCCTTCGAACTACAGGGCGTGTTCACCAACATTTTGAATCACGATCAGTTCCTGGATCCCTGGGGCATGGCTCTTTTCTCCCCTCCGACGTGGGGCAGTCTGCTTGGCCAGAACAGCAACCCATGGTCACCCAGAGCAGTTCAGATAGGCGGACGCGTTCGCTTCTGAGATCTGTTGAAGTCACCTCGAGGTTGTCCTCCGAGGCGTCCCAAATCTTCAAGGCCACATCGTACGGTGTGGCCTTCTTCTGTCTCCATCGAAGGAGAACGGCGAACTGGCCTTCTGTTCAACCAGGTGAGCTCAAACTGTCTCAATCCCAAACTGATCTTATGACAGTTCGGAAAGGGTTCGCCTTCAAAACCGTGTCTTTCCTAGTCGCCAGACAAGCTTTGACAACGCTCCCTTCCAGTTCCTAGTGCGCTGGATCGGTCCACAAGGCAGCATTTATCATGGTTGCTTCCTAATGGTGGTATTGGGCCAAAGGCTATGGGTTGGGATCGTGGGAGGTTTTCTCCTGCTGGGGCTCACACTGCCGTTGCTCGCGCAGTCCGAGGCCTATGTCGGCGCCAAAGCTTGCGCCAACTGCCACCCTGATGTCCATCGTCAGTGGATGGAATCGCTCCACAGCCGAATGATGCAACCCGCGACGACCGGAAGCGTCGAGGGAGATTTCGCCCAAGCGAAAGCGGTGTTGCAAGGCTCGACTTATCTTCTCGAGCACCGGAACGGCAGTTATTCCATTACCGAGTCCGACCTTACGGGCAAGCCTTCAGAACATCGGGTGGACTACACTCTGGGCAAACGGCGAGTTCAGCACTATCTCAGCACGCTCGCGGACGGCCGGATCGTAGTTCTCGCCCCAACCTGGGACAATACTGCGAAAAAGTGGATTCACGATGTTGACGTACACAATCCGGAAGAAGACCCGGGGCTCGAAGTTCAGGTCTGGAACAAGACCTGCTATTTCTGCCACGTGAGCCGGGAACAGAAGAATTTTGACCAGCAGCAGCTTCGGTATAACACGACGTGGCAGGACTTCGGGATTAACTGCGAGCGCTGCCATGGTCCGGGAAGCGATCACGTGTCGAGAGCGACCCCGACGAAGCTCAGAAGCCCGGACACGCGCGCCATCATGAAGGACACCATGGTGAACCCGGCGCGGCTGGACCCGAGCCACAGCACCATGATCTGCGCGCAGTGCCACTCCTTTCGCGACATCTACGCCGACGGCTTTCAGGCGGGTGCGAACTACTACGATTTCTTTCTCCCCGTCATGGAATATCGCCTGCCGGACTCAGAGGATCCAGCTTTTTGGGCCGACGGCAGGCCGCGTTGGTTCTCGAACGAAACCTTCGCACTTTGGCAGAGCGAGTGCTTCCTCAAGGGAGGCGCCACGTGCCTCACCTGCCACTCGCGCTCCCACGCTATAGACGTCGATCGGAATCCGCAGCTTCGGCCGGACAACAATGCGCTTTGCACCGGCTGCCATAAGGCCATTGCAGCGAATCTTCCAGCTCACACCCATCATGGCCAGAAAAGCTCCGGTAGTTCCTGTGTGCAATGCCATATGCCGGCCACGGTCGTCGCCATGAATGCGCAAATGCGCGATCATGCGATGAGCATTCCCGTTCCGGAGAATACGATTCGGCACGGCATTCCGAACGCATGCAATCTCTGCCACAACGATAAAGACGCAGAGTGGGCTCTCGAGCGGATGAATGCCTGGTATCCCGCCCCGTCGCGCCAGAAGCTCATCGCTCGCGCCGATGCCTTCTCCCAGGCGCGAAAGCGCGATGCGGAGGCAATTCCGGCGCTGCTCCAGATATTGTCCGATTCTTCCGGAGGAGCTTTCATCCGGGCCAATGCCGCCGGCTATCTCGCCATGTTTCCCAACGATCCTTCCGCGTACGACGCAGTTTTCCGTTCCTTCTCCGATCCTGAGCCGCTGGTGCGGGCGACGGCGGCGTTCGAACTCAGACCGCGCGCGGCTCAGCGGGAAGCGGTTGCTCCCCAGCTGGTAGCGTTGCTCAACGATCCGCTGAGAACCGTCGAGATGAGCGCTGCCATCGCGCTCGTTGCCATGGGGGTGCGGCAGCTTCCGGGCGAGGACGGCGAGCGTTTCAAGCGCACCGAGGAACTTTACCGTGCGCGTGCCGAGCTCAACTCCGACGATGCGCAACAGCAGCTCGCTGCGGGGAAATTCTTCTTCCTGTCCGGCGACATGCGTGGCGCCGTGGCCGCTTTTCGCGCCAGTTTGAAACTCGATCCCACGATTCCCGCGCAGTACTATCTCGGCCGGGCTCTGGCCGAGAATGGCGACTCGGCAACCGCACGCCAGATTCTTGCAGGGATTCCCGCCAGCGATCCCCAATATGCCCCGGCCCAGCAATTTCTGGCCTCCCTCGAGGTCAGGGAGGTAGGTCCTGGCGAGGGAAGGTCGAAGAGCACGGCCACAAGCGCGGAGAACGCCGAGGCCCAAGCTTCCTTTCTCGACGGCCAGTTGCAGTACCGCAATGAGAATTATGGCGCCGCGCTGAAGCAATTGGAGCTTGCGTTAGGTCTCGCGCCCCACGCGGAGTGGGCGGTGAAGGCGCAGATT
>JASHSL010000532.1 GCA_030040855.1 Terriglobales bacterium | reverse complement strand
CTGCTCGCGTCTTTTATGTCGCGAGGGGACGCGGTGCCCGTGCGCGCCGCCAAAGTAGTGCGCTCGACGATTCGGAGTGCAATAACCACCAACGGCAAAGTTGAGCCGCTGGCCTATTTTGAAGCGCATGCTCCTATGCCCACGACGGTGAAATCCGTGCTGGTACGCGAAGGCGACCATGTCAAGCGCGGCCAGCGCTTGGTCGAAATGGACGATGCCGAGGCCCGCAGCGTGGCGGCCAAAGCGTTGGCGGAAATCCGCGCCGCCGAAGCAGCCGGCAGTGCGGTTCAAACCGAGATGCTGTCGGTCGAGTCCGATCTCCGCAAGGCGCGCACCACCCGCGACACAGCGCAACGGAACCTCGATGCTCTTCGGCGCTTAGAAAAGGACGGAGCAGCTTCCTCCGGGGAAGTCAAAGCCGCCGAGGATCAGCTGCAAAGAGCCGATGCCGATCTCAGCCTGCTCGAGCACAAGCAGAAGGACCGCTACTCCAGACCGGAGGTCGATAAGGTCGAAGCCCAGAGATCACAAGCGCAAGCTGCCTACGAGGCGGCCGAGGACACGCTTCATCAGTTGAACGTCCGTGCCCCATTTGACGGAGTGGTCTATTCTCTTCCGGTTCTCCCCGGCGCTTATGTCAACGCCGGAGAGTTGATTCTAGAGGAAGCGGACCTGTCGAAGGTACGAGTCCGCGCCTTTGTCGATGAGCCGGATGTGGGCCGCCTGGCTCGCGGTAATCCGATCGAAGTGACCTGGGATGCGATACCCGGGCGCATTTGGTCGAGTACGGTCACTGCCCTGCCGACGGTGATTAAGCTGCACAACACCCGGAACGTGGGCGAGACCACCTTCGTGGTTGACAATCACGACTTCAAGCTGCTGCCCGACGTCAATGTCGGGGTGACCATCGTTACCGGGGAGCACCAGGGCGTTCTCACGGTGCCGCGCGAGGCGGTTCACGAGGAAGAGGGTGCCACTTACGTCTATCAGATCATGGACAACGAGCTGCGCCGGCGTGACGTCCAGACCGCGATCTCCAATCTGACTCAGGTGGAGGTAATCAGCGGCCTGGAGGAGAACGCTCTGGTGGCGCTGGCTCCGCTCAACACCAAGCCGTTGCATGACGGCTTGGCCGTGAAGGTAGTTCGTTAATCGATGAGGTTGGTGGTGAGATTGTCTTCGGCAAAGCTTATCCGAGCCGTTCTCGGCTTGCTCTTGGGGTTGGTGGCCATGTCCGCCAGCGCGGATCCCCGCCCGGAAGGCCTGTTGGCCCAAGGACGAGTCGACGACGCCATTCAGTCGCTCGAAGAGAAGATCGGCAATGCTCCCAACGATGCGGAAGCGCACAATTTACTCTGTCGCGCTTACTTCATCCTCGAGAACTGGGATGCGGGCATTCGGGATTGCCAGAAGGCAGCTGCCTTGGATCCGGCGAACAGCCAATATCATCTGTGGCTAGGCCGGCTTTATGGTCAAAAGGCCAGTCATAGCACCTTCCTCACCGCCGCAGGGCTGGCCAGGAAAGTGCGCACGGAGTTTGAAACCGCGGTTCGGCTCGATCCCGGGAACCGGGAGGCACGTGTCGATCTTGCCGAGTTCTATGTAGAAGCTCCGAGCATTGTGGGCGGAGGCGAAGACAAAGCGGAAGCGCAGGCGGAAGCGCTGACCCGACTCGATCCGCCGCAAGCGGAGTTAGTGCGAGCCTGGATTCGCGAGAAGGAAAAGGACCTTCCCGGGGCAGAGAGTCATTACCGCAGTGCGGCTGACGCTAGCCCAGCGCGAGCCGGCGCTTGGCTGAGCCTGGCCCAGTTTTATGGCCGAACCGGGCATCCGGGGCAGATGCAAGACGCCCTGAATCACGCGCTAGCAGCCCAAAATCACAGTTCGATCCTAATGGCCGCCGCTGAAATCTTCCTGCACAGCAAGCGCGATCTGCACAAGGCTATCGACCTGCTGCATCAGTACCTGGCGGCAAGAACGGTCGAGGACGCACCCGCCTTTAAGGCCCATTATTTGCTGGGAACGGCACTGGAAGAATCGGGCAACCGGACAGCCGCAGCCGAGGAATACCGTTCGGCACTCTCGTTGGCCAAAGGCTTCACCCTTGCGCAAAGCGCATTAGATCGGCTCAACCGCGAGACTGGCAGCCTGGGAAGTCCTCGCTGAGCACGCCCTGCGATTGCCGCCATTCTTTGAAGTCTTGCGCGCAGCTTCGAGGCGGCAACCTCTGGCCCGGACCTTTTTATCTCTAGTACCGGCAAGCAATGCCTGCATTCATGATCGGGATTAGCACCCGGCAGGCGCTCGCGCCGCCACCGATTTCGTGAGACCATGTTTTACGTTCCAGGTTCAGAACATGCGGGCGAACGTGGAGATCAAAGCGATCTTGCCAAATCCGACGGCGGCGGAGGCGATCGCGGCGCGGCTGAGTGGCACTCCTCCGGAGAGAATCGGTCAGGAGGATATCTTCTTCCACTGCGATGGTGCACGGCTCAAACTTCGAATTCTCGGGCCAGAACGCGGAGAACTGATCCGCTACGAGAGGGCGGATGTGGCCGGTATCCGCTGCTCGCGGTACTCTATCGCCCGCACGAGCGACCCGGCGCTGCTGCGAGAGATTCTCGGCCAGACGTTAGGCATCACCGGGGTGGTTCGAAAGACGCGCACCGTATACTTGGTGGGCCAAACACGCATACACATCGATCAGGTGGAGGGCCTGGGCAACTTTCTGGAACTGGAAGTTGTCCTCCGACCCGGGCAAACGGAGGCGGAGGGAAAGGCCATTGCGCAGGGGTTGCTCTCGAAGTTCAAGATCGAGGAGCAGCAACTGGTCGGATGCGCCTATGTTGATCTGCTAGCGCACCCCAGCGGCGCTGAATCGCACAACCGTCCTCGTCCTTAGCCCGACTCCGGCCTCTGGCCTGGTGCCCGGGATTCCTGGATGAGGGCTGTGGATCTGGACGCGGTCCTGGCCGCCGGGCGGGGGTAATGAAGCGGAGACAAGGGAGCGAAACAAAACTGCCAAGAGTGTTAGTATTTACAGAGAGATATGCCCTTGAAGACACTATTTTTAAACCCACCTTCCTTTGAGAATTTCGACGGCGGCGCCGGTTCGCGCTGGCCGGCAACGCGGGAGATCGAATCCTATTGGTATCCGGTGTGGCTCGCTTATCCGGCCGGCATGCTGGAAGGGTCCCGCCTGCTCGACGCTCCTCCCCATTACGTTTCCGCCGAGGAGACCGTACGGATTTGCCGGGATTACGAGTTCTTGGTGTTGTTCACCAGCACTCCAGGCTTCCCCGGGGACATCCAGCTCGCCGAAAAGATTAAAGACGCCAATCCGCAAATCAAGATCGCGTTCGTGGGACCGCATGTTAGCGTCTTGCCGGAGAAGTCGCTGCGCGATTGCCCGGCGGTGGATTTTGTGGTGCGTCGGGAGTTCGATTTTGCCACGGTTGAGTTCGCCCAAGGGAAACCCCTCGAGGAGATACTCGGCATTTCCTATCGCAAGCATGGATCGGTGGTCCATACGGCGGATCGGCCTATGGTGCAAGACTTGGATTCCCTGCCCCATGTCACGGATGTTTACAAGCGGGACCTGGACGTGACGCGCTACAACGTACCCTTTCTGCTTTATCCCTTCGTCTCCCTCTACACCACCCGCGGCTGTCCCGCCCAGTGTACCTTCTGCCTGTGGCCGCAAACTCTAAGCGGGCACCCCTGGCGCAAGCGCTCGACCGACGACGTGGCCCGCGAGATGGCCAAGGCGCGAGAATATTGGCCCAAGGTTCGGGAATTCTTTTTTGACGACGATACCTTCAACATTCAGAAAGCGCGGACCATCGAGCTTTGCTCCAAACTCAAACCGCTCAATCTGACTTGGTCGTCGACCTCACGTGTGACCACCGATTATGAAACTTTGAAGGCGATGAAGGAAGCTGGGTGCCGCTTGATGATTGTGGGCTTTGAATCGGGTGACCAACAGATCCTGAAGAATATCAAGAAAGGCGCCACCGTCGAGCGGGCTCGCCAGTTCACCAAAGATTGTCACAAGCTGGGGTTGGTGATTCACGGGGACTTCATTCTCGGTTTGCCCGGCGAGACCAGGGATACCATACGCAACACCATTCAGTTCGCCAAGGAGCTGGATGTAGAAACAATTCAGGTTTCCGTGGCCCATGCCTATCCGGGAACAGAGTTGTACGAATACGCGGTGCAAAACGGATTCCTGGCTTCGGAGAGCAGGATGGTCGACGAAGGGGGCCACCAACTAGCCCACATTGAGTATCCCGGTCTGCCGGCAGAGGAAATCCTGGATTTCGTGCACCGCTTCTACGACGAATACTACTTCCGCCCCAAGGCGATTGCTCGCATCCTGAAAAAAGCCGTCTTCAACCGCGTCGACCGCAAGCGCCTCTACAAGGAGGCCAACACCTTCCTCAAAACGCGGGCCATGCGCCATCGGTGGGTGAAAGAGCGGCGCGAGACCCAAGGCTCGGCGGCTACGGCCGAGTCTCTCAAGGCATGAAACAGTTGTGACCCTGCGCAAGTATCTCGTGCTGGCCGCAGTGGCCGTATTCGCGGTCACCGGTGATTCGTTGGTTTCCTGCGGCATGAAACAAGTGGGCAGGGTGGCGCTGGACCGATTGCCCAACATCATTCTGGTCGTCTTCCACCCCCAGATTGCGCTGGGCGTTTTGTTTCTGCTGGCGTTTTTTGCCTGCTACATGGCGGCTCTGTCCTGGGCCGATCTCACCTATGTGCTGCCCACTACCTCGGTCAGTTTCATTCTGCTCACCTTGGTGGCCAAATTCCTGCTGCACGAAAATGTAAGCGAGACGCGCTGGCTTGGGGTGGTGATGATCTCGCTGGGGATAGGACTGGTGAGCCAGGGTCCGCCGGCCCTTACTCCCCACCCGCGGCGCAAACAAGCCGGCGATTGCCTGGCGGAAACGGCCTCCGGGAGGGTGGAACCATGAAGCAGCTCTACGCCTGGGGAGCGGTAGCCACCATTGTCTCGACCTCGACCTGCGGCGATGTCCTGCTTTCCCGCGCCATGAAGCAGGTGGGCGACGTCGGAGAACTGCGCCGTCGCTCGGGCTGGACGATGGTGTTGGCGCGCATCTTGCGCAATCCCAATTTCGTGCTGGCAATTCTGGCCATGGCTACCGCCTTTTATGCCCTGCTCTTCGGTCTTTCTTGGGCCGATGTCAGCCTGGTGGTTCCCGCCTCCACTTCCCTCACCTTTGTAACCAACGCCCTGGCGGCGAAGCTCTTTCTCGACGAGCGTGTGGATCATCACCGCTGGCTGGCAGCCATCTTCGTGGCCGCCGGCGTGTTTCTGCTGGCGCATTAGGGCGGACGCCGAAGCCAGAGGAAGCAAACTTGAAATCAATTCAAGCAAAATTCGCCACGCGCTATCGATGCGTCCTCTCCATTGCGCCAACTTCGATGCAGTAACCACATGAAAAAAAAGCAAATCTGAGGCACTATCCCAGCCGGAACATGCCAAGCTCACCCCGCCTCCTCCCAGATTTCATGCCGGGCTTCAGGCGAACAGCCGCATGAGCCCGGTTGGGGAAAGATCCCGCACCAGAAACCGTCGCGGGTTCACGGCGTTCGATCGCAGGATCGCTTCCGCCGCCAAATATCCGCTGCGCACCGCCCCTTCCATGGTGGCGGGCCAGCCTGTGGCTGTCCAATCTCCGGCAAGAAAGACCCTGGGCCACACGGTGGGAGAGTCAGGCCGATAGGCATCAATGCCCGGTCGCGGCGAATATGTGGCGTTCAATTCCTTGACGACCGTAGATTTCAGCAGCTTGGCCTCTCGGGCCGCCGGGAAGAATTCCCTCAATTCAGAGAAGGCTAAAGCGATAATGTCGGACTTCGACCTCTGCACCAGGGTTTTCGAGGCGCTGACCACCAGTTCTACGTAGCTGCCGCTCGAGGCAGCGGCCGCATCAGCCCCACCAGGGGACGCGTCGGCGAGCGGAAACACCGCGCCTCCCGTTTCTCTTGCGCTGCCAGCTGGGCCATGCTCCCTGGATGCGGGCGCACAACCCTTTCCTTCCCCGCCGCTTGGCGCACAATTGAGTTCATACCCCGGGCCTTGCTTTGGGTAATGGTCGAAAGTACGCGCTGCCCGGGAGAGGAGCTTGGATTTATGAAACATCCACTGGATGGTTCGATCGAGCAGGATGGCATGATCAAGATCGCTGATCTGGCGATCGAGCCAGAGGTGAATGCCGGTAATGGGCGAGGTCTCAAAGTGCGCCAGCTGGCCTCGCAAGGATCCCGCCTCGGGCCCCTCGGGCAACATGCGGGCAAGCACATCGAAGGGGACAGCTAAGACTACAGCATCAAAGCCCACCTCCAACCCTCCAACCGACAACCCCACCGCAACCGAATCCGCGTGAAAGCTCTCCACTCCGGCGCGCAGGTGGACTTCCCCACCTCGTGCCCGGATATAATCGCCAGCAACGCTATAGAGCTCGGTCAAGGGCACGGTGGGGACTCCCATCCGTCCCGCCTGCGCCGATTTCAGGAAGGATTCCCGAATCACCTGAGCGGCGGAGGAGCACGACATCCGGTCCAGATCCTCATTGAGAGCACTGACCAGGATGGTTCTCCAAAATCTCTCAATGGCGCCATCCGATTGGCGGTGGCGGCGCAACCAGGTCAGAAACGACTCTCCCCTGTCTCCCGGGGGCTTGCCGACGAGCGCCGCCATCGCGGTCGCAATAGAGAGCTTGTCCCTCGCCTGCAGGCAGCCGGCCCGCAGAAATGAAGGTACGGCGTGAAAGGGGGCGGGAAGCAAGGAAGGTGCAACCACCGAGGCGCGGCCGCCGGGTTCGAGAAAGGTCAGCCGATCATACCAGCGAATCCGATCGGCGATGTCCAGACGACGGTAGAACTCGACCAGGTTGGTGCAGCAACCGAGCAGAACGTGCTGGCAGTTATCGACCACCTCGCCGGTTCCAGGGTGCTCGTAGGAAGAAGCCCGGCCGCCGAGATAGGGGCGTCGCTCGAACAGGCTGACCGGGAAGCCCGCCTCGGCCAAAGCGCATCCCGCCGCTAGTCCCGAAAGCCCGCCGCCCACCACCGCCACGCGGAAGGATTGTGAGGGCCGCGGGTTCATCACAACAGACGCTTCAGCATGCCTCGGGCCAGCACGGCCAGCTTTTCGCCGCGCGAAAGACTGATTTTGCCGCGGAAAACGTCATACCGGCGGGAGGCAATTTTCTCGAGCAACCGTCGATAAATGGTCAGCAGCACCCAAAGTGCAGGCTGGCTATCTTCATCGACCAGCGGGAGCAACTCATCCCCGGCACGATAATATCTCCGCGCCCGCCGGGCTTCGCTTTCGAGCAGAGGGCGCAATCTCTTAGCCTTGGCCCCCGGGCCCAGCTCCCCCGGCGCGATTTTGAATTTGGCGAGATCTTCTTCGGGAAAATAGATGCGCCCCATGGCCGCGTCTTCCTTCACGTCCCGGATGATATTCGTCAGTTGAAATGCCAACCCTAACTGCTCCGCCAGAGCCTCTGCGCGACGATCACGATAGCCGAAGATGCGGATGCAGACCAGTCCGACCACGCTGGCGACGCGATAACAGTACAGGCGAAGCTCTTCAAAGGTTTTGTATCGGACGGTCAGGATCGGAGTTTTGGCTTCGCCGAGCAGCT
>JASHSL010000531.1 GCA_030040855.1 Terriglobales bacterium | reverse complement strand
TTCCGTACGGTGGGTTTTCCCCAGTACGGCTTCAAGGCCGGTATTTCCGACGGGCCTTCCCGCCGAACGCGACTCCTTCACGTCCGGCGGTTTGCTTCCGCCCTTCGTGCGCCCTGCTGCCTGTAACGTAGTACCCGGTTCTAAGTCCGGGTACGCGGTGCACTGGCGCACCACCGTGCAAGCGGCTGTCGCCGCTTTACCCCAGGGGTCCTCGCTCCGGTCCGGGTTATAGTGTCCCGGCCCCTCCTCGCTTAAAACGACCCCATCCGCCCCACTCGCCGGCACAGCGCGACTTCACCGCAAAGCGGCTTATACGCACTGCCCTCGCTGTGCGCGCAACTTCCGGCGCCTAGGCGACCCACGAGTGGTTCCGTGCTTTCGTTGGCCTGCTGTCTCGACATGTCGCCCTCCGAGACCCCGGAAGCTCATCGGTTGCATACGTCCAGTTCCTTCACCGATGACGCTGGCCTTACGTCCAGTAGTGAAGGACTCGGCACTTTCCAGATCCCACAACTCCGATTCTCTGTGGGGACAGTAATTTCGGGGCTTGACTACAGTTCACTTTCGCTGCGACCTGTCGATTTGCTTGCCCTCCTGTCGGAGCGGACCAGGCTCCCGCCCAGCCCACGAGGACTTTTACTTCCGGGCTTCCGGCGGATTGGTCACCCGCACCGCCGCCGGGTATAACTACAGTGGCAACTGGACAATTTCCACCGGCGGGACTTTCACCCGCTAGCCATGCCAACTAGCATCGCTGCAGCACTACTGACCTGTCTGCTCGACTTTGATCAAGTGGGATCTGCACCCACTGGATGACAATAAGAGGTTTCGCTAATTCGCTATCAGTTCCTCCTCTTCCAAGCTTTTCCGAACGCGATGCGCCCTTTGTTCGCGCATGCATGTTTTACGCCAGCTGCGAGCTACGCCTAGGGCGAAAGGCAAACTCACTTGCCCGCCGGAGTCGCGGCGGGCATAATCGTCGCCTGTTCGAAGCGCAGCAGCCACTGGTCTTTCGCGTGTGTCCATAGCCATGTGACACGGAACAGACGAGGGAGTGGATTCCCTTTGAAGCTGGCATCTACATCCATCGAGCAACTGATGTAAGCTGCGTCGGACGTGACCAGCTTCGTCACACAATCTGACAGCTTGTATTCCCGCAATTCCATATCGGCAAAACCGGCTTCGATGTCTTTCCGGTTGTAGACGCGGGCGTCGCCGCCCACTTCTGCGAAGTCATCAGAGAGGTACAAACGAATGAAGTTCAGGTCGTGCTTCTTTTCCGCCGCATACAACTTGTGGAGAGTCGTCAGAAGCTGCATCTCCGTGTCGGCATCGCTTTGTGCTGGCGAGACCGTGGTCAGGCAAAAGAGCGCAATCACGCGAACAAGTAATGTACGCATGTTCACCTCGCCGAAATGATGCGTACATTGTACGAGTCTTAAGGGCGAATCCCGCGCCCTACACTGATCAACTGCAGATAACAAGCGTTTACACTTGTAACGATTGGGTTACGAGTTTAATGCCGATTCATCGACAGTTGACGCTTCTGGCCAAGTCAGTGTATTAGCTACAGCATTGCGCAAACGGAGACAAGATGAAAGAGTTTCGGGACAGAGTAGCCGTTGTTACTGGTGCGGCGAGCGGTATCGGCTATGCATTAGCTGAACGTTGCGGGCAGGAAGGCATGAAAGTCGTTCTGGCCGACGTTGACCAGGCTGCATTACGCCGAACCGGGCAATCATTGAAAGATTCAGGCGCAACGGTGCTCGCCGTGCGGACAGACGTTTCCAAGTCTGAAGACGTAGAGTCTTTGGCGCAAAGGACTCTGGATGTGTTCGGTGCGGTTCATCTGCTTTTTAATAACGCCGGTGTTGATGCGCGCACGACGCTGTGGGAAGCCACGTTGGCGGATTGGCAGTGGGTGATCGGCGTAAATCTGTGGGGCGTGATCCACGGCGTGCGGACGTTCGTCCCCATCATGTTGAGGCAAGGCGACGACTGCCATGTTGTAAATACATCGTCGATAGCGGGGTTGATTTCGGGCCCGGGAATTGGAGTTTACAAAGTCACGAAGCACGGCGTGGTTTCGCTCTCCGAAACCCTAGCCTGCGAGTTGGCGGCAATTGACGCGAAGATTAAAGTCTCCGTTCTGTGTCCGGCAGGCGTGAACACAAAGATCATGGACGCCGAGCGCAATCGCCCGCGGGAGCTGCAGAACACCGCAGCCTACGAAACTGCACATCCGGCCACGATCCAAATCAAGGAAACACTGAGGCAACTTGTCGAAGCCGGTCTAACGCCAGCTGAGGTCGCGACCAAGGTTTTCGACGCGATCCGTAACGAAAAGTTCTACATCCTGACGCACGCAGACTGGAAGCCCCTCGTGCAGAAACGAATGGAAGATATTTTGCGGGAGCGGAACCCTGATGAAGCGCAGGTCGGGCCTCTAAAAGGGTAGTTGTTGATAGCAGGCGATAGCCGTCAGGCGATTTAACTTGTAACATTTTGCGTTACGAGTTCAATGGGGATGTTTCAACAGTTGAACGGCTGCAGATGACTATTTGCACTTGCACCACGGTGCGCGCGGCACCATTGGACCGCTATCCACGCTGAACCTCGAGCGGGAAATCAGGGTTCATCAACGATGCCCCACCATCTACTGCGATGCCCTGGCCCGTAATCCCGCCAGCTTCTTCCGAGGAAAGAAGGGCCACGGCGTTGCCGATGTCCGCCGGCGCTCCCAACCGACCCATCGGTGTCCAGCCAGCTAGGTGCCAAGCACGTACCCGGTCCTGCACGTCCTCTGGGAGGCTGTTCAAGATACTGTACTCCGCAACCCCAGGCTTGGGGGCCGCCCTTGCCCATAAGATGGATCGCCTCCTGAACTCCCACGAGGAACGCTTTGGCCTGGGAATCGACCGCCTTGTCCCACTGTTCTGGCGTGAGGTCCAGGGGGGCCGATAGTAGGTAAAGAGCTCGCCAAGAGCATTGCTCACGAAGATGTCCAACCTGCCGAACGCGGTTCGAACTTCGTTGAACATCCGGCG
>JASHSL010000530.1 GCA_030040855.1 Terriglobales bacterium | reverse complement strand
GCCGGTCACGCTGCTCGATGGCGATCTGGTCCGCAAGCATCTCTCTTCAGAACTCGGGTTCTCCAAAGAGCATCGTGATATCAACATTCGGCGTATCGGTTATGTAGCGGCGGAAATCACCAAGAACGGCGGCATCGCGATCTGTGCTCCGATCGCCCCCTATGACACGGTTCGCAAGCAGGTGCGGGCCATGATTGAGTCGGTCGGCGGTTTTATCCTGGTTCACGTTGCCACGCCGCTCGACATTTGCGAGCAGCGTGATCGCAAGGGTCTTTATGCCAAAGCGCGGGCCGGAATGATTCCCGAGTTCACTGGGATCTCCGACCCTTACGAAGAACCCAAGGATGCCCAGGTTGTGATCAATACCGCCGAACTCACGCCCGAGGAAGCCGCGCAGGAGATTTTGCTGCATCTCGAGCGCGAGGGCTTCATCGGGGTCAACGGGAGTCACGGCTAGTCCAATTCACGGCGTTCGAGCTCGAACCCACGAGTGAGCATGCTGATTGTCGCGAAGATCGTCCTCGGTTTCTTAGTCGGCACACTGATTGGCATGACCGGCGTGGGCGGCGGCGTTCTCCTGCTGCCGATTCTGATCTTCGCGCTGCACGTGCCTCCCATTGTTGGGGTGGGATCCGATGCGCTGTTCAATTTCCTCACCAAGCTCGGCTCCGGCTACGTCCACCTCCGCAAAGGAACGGTGCGCAAGAAACTGGTCGCCGGCCTGGCGATGGGCAGCATTCCCGGCTCGCTGCTGGGGGTCGGATTGCTTCGCAGTCTGCGGCTGGCGTACGGCAACGGAGTGAACACCTTCATCACCACGACCGTGGGGATCCTGCTGATTTTGGTGCCCACGCTGATGATGTTTCAATCCCAAATTGAGGAGCGGATCAGCCAGCGGCCGCCGACCATGAAGTCCATGATCGGCGTGGGGGCAATCGGATTGCTTGCCGGCTTCCTGGTGGGCATGACCTCGGTTGGTTCGGGCAGCATTATCATGATGCTTTTGTTGCTGTTTTACAGCTTCTCCCCGAAGGTGATGGTGGGCACAGATATTGTTCATGCGGTCGTGCTGACGGGAGTGACCAGCCTGCTGCATTTCAGGATGGGGAACGTGGATCTCCCGCTCGTCAGCTTGCTGGTCATTGGCTCCATTCCAGGAGGTGTGCTCGGCTCTCATTTGAGCACGCGAATGCCCCTGCCCTGGCTGCGGCGGCTTCTCTGCGCCGTGCTGCTGGCGACCGGCGCACGCATGCTTTGGGCATAGGCGCCGGGTGCTCTCTCGCTCATGATCCTTGCTTCGTCTGAGGAAACGCTGCGGCGCATCCAAACGGCTCTCCAGGCTGCCGCAGAGGTTTTCCGCCGCTTTGCCCCGGGAGCGATTGAAGCCGAGTACAAGGCCGGTCATGACCCGGTAACCGAAGCCGATCGCCAAATCGATGCCGTACTGCGCCGGGAACTGCTGCACGATCAGGAAGGCTGGCTTTCCGAGGAAGCGGCGGATGATTGGACCCGACTCGAAAAGCGCCGAGTTTGGGTCGTCGATCCGCTCGATGGAACGCGCGAATTTGTCGCCGGAATTCCGGAGTTCTGCGCCTCCGTAGCCATGGTGGAAGACGGCCGGCCCGTCGCCGGTGGAGTCTACAATCCAGCCACGGACGAGACTTTCTTAGGAGGTCTCGGGTGGGGCGTGACGTACAACGGAAAGCCCAGCCAACCCAGCCAGCGAAGCGATCTGGGGGGCGCTTTGGTCTTGGCCAGCCGCAGCGAAGTGAGCCGCGGAGAGTGGAAACGATTCGAAGGCGCAGGCTTTGAGATCCGGCCCGTCGGTTCGGTCGCCTACAAGCTGGCGCTTGTGTCCGTGGGCTTGGCGGACGCGACCTTCACGCTGGTACCCAAGCATGAATGGGATGTAGCCGCGGGCGCCGCGCTGGTCGAAAGCGGCGGCGGATTCGTGACCACCTTGGACGACGGCCGGCTCCGCTGCAATCAGCGTGATCCCTTGCTCAAAGGCCTGCTTGCCTGCGGCCCGGGGATGGCCGACGCCCTCGTCTCGCGCCTCGGCCTGACGGCGCACAGCTCCAAACGCGACCCACTTTGAAACCCCGACGATTCCCGACAATGCCGGGTTCAGCGATCCCGAGCCGCCGGGCATGATTGCGAAGCGTGGCTGCGCTTCCCATCATGCTTTGTTAACCCGCAAACGTGGTTAACCTCCCACTCGCCAAAGGCTCTCGGTGCGCCCAAAAGATTTCACTTTTTTTCACACTGCGGTCACAGGTCAGAAATATTCTTCGCCTAGTCTTCTTGTTGACTCATCCAGGGATGGGCGACATCAACATCGGAGAGGTGGATCAGCGTCAGAACGTCCGGCCGTACCTCCAAAGACCCCAACGATTACCAAGAATGTGCCGGTAGTGCTGCTCACAACACCGGATGACCGCGTTGCTCTGGTCGGCTGAGATCCTTGGCCAGGCAAGGCGCAAACACAAACCTCAAAGGAGGGAGTATGCGACGAAAGATCAGCTTCTGCTTTTGTGCGGTGATGACATGGTTAGCTTGTCTGACCGTGCCCTCGTTCGCCGGGGATCAGACTTCAGCACCGGTGGGAGGCAACCTTCTCCCGGATGGTTTTTACATCACGCCTACGGCCGCGCCCGGCTCCGTTTTCCAGGATTTAGCCACCGGTTTGCGCCCCGACGGGTCCGCCAACGCAGGTTATGCGGTGAGTACGGCGCTCAGTCCGGACGGCAGCGCCCTACTGATCCTAACCTCCGGTTGGAATACCGACTTCTTTTTTCAAGACTCCAGCGGTACCCCGATCCTATGGAATGCGCTCGACCCCGTCACCGGGCAACCGACGTCGACGACAACATCGAATGCTGAGTGGGTGTTCGTTTTCGATGTTCGCGGAGCAAAGCCCGTGCAAAAAGAATTGATTAATATTCCTAACACCTACCACGGCTTGCTATGGGATCCGTCGGGCACTCGATTCTACGTTTCGGCCGGCATCGACGACCGCGTCTACGTTTATCAGGAGCAGAGCACCACCAACGCCAGCGCCGACGCCTTCTTTGTTCCCGATGCTCCCTTCATCCTTCTGGGGCACAACACCCCGGCCAACGCGACGTTCCCCTCTTATGTGGGCGGCCTATTTAAGGATACTCCGATCAACACCAACCCCATTGCTCAGAGCATGTTCATCCCCTTCAGCGCACTGGCGGCCGGATTGGCGATCAGCGGGGATGGTTCCACCCTTTACGTGGCCAACTACGAGAACGATTCGCTGTCCATCGTGAATACGGCGACCCGCAGCGTGTCGAACGAGGTCGTCTTCTTCAAACCAGGACAGACGACGGCCATCGGCGAAATGCCGTACTGGCCGGTCGTAGTCTCCGATCCCCAGGGCGCGCCCGTGAAGGTATATGTCACCAGCCAGCGCGATGGCCAAGTGCTCGCCGTCAGTCCCTCGGGGACATTCAAGGTGATCACGGTCGGGGGCGAACCCAATCGCATGGTGTTGTCGGCGGATCAGAGTCAACTGTATGTCGCCAACGGGGATCTGGACGAGATCGAAGTGATCAACACCAGCCTTGATACCATCGCACGCCGCATTTCCGTGGCTCGTCCCGGATATCGCTACAAAGGCTCCAGTCCCAACTCCTTGGCGCTCAGCCCCGACGGCAGCCAGCTCTACGCCACTTTGGCCGGGGAGAACGCGGTCGCGGTCATTGCTGTAGCCTCCGGCCAGGTGTTGGGCCGCATCCCCACCGGCTGGTATCCCAGTTCGGTCTCAGTCAGCGCCGACGGCAAGAGATTGTTCGTGGTCAACATGAAAACCAATACCGGCCCC
This sequence comes from Terriglobales bacterium, assembly GCA_030040855.1. Lineage (GTDB taxonomy): Bacteria > Acidobacteriota > Terriglobia > Terriglobales > Acidobacteriaceae > JAFAGX01. The sequence goes on along the minus strand of JASHSL010000530.1, from coordinate 4,320 downwards.
AACCCCCAATTCGGACAGGAGGAGATGAACTGCCCCGGCACCGGCGTCCCGGCCCAGTATGGCACCCTGCTCTGCACGCCGCCCGATCCGACCTCCCGCGACGAATACATCCTGGCTCTGCTCAAGGCGAAGTTTTTGATCATTCCTGTGCCGGATGCCGCAACCCTGCGTTCCTTGTCCGTTCAGGTCGATGTCAATAACGGCTTCGTCAACCGGCAGCCGGATCCCATGATGGCGTTCCTGCACGGGCACATCAAACACGTCATCTACATCCAGAAGGAAAACCGCACCTACGATCAGGTCTTCGGCGATCTGCCGCAGGGCAACGGCGATCCGAATGTGACCCAGTTTCCCCAGGCCATTTCCCCCAATCATCATCTTCTCGCCACCCAGTTCGCTCTGCTCGATAATTATTACTGCGCCGGCGATGTAAGCGGTGACGGCTGGAACTGGGATGTCCAGGGCCATGCCAACGATTCCACCATCAAAAACGTTCCCGTCAACTACGGCAACGCGGACGGCGTCACTCCTTATGATTGGAATGGCAACCCCCGCAACATCGGCATCGCGCTCCCGGACAAGACCAGCGGAACGCCAAGCCCGACCACGGTGCGCATTACCACTCTGTTCGATCCGAGCGGCAAGTCGTCGATTGAGCCTGGGCCCAAGGACATCACTGCTTCGCTAGGCGCGGATGACCTCGACCCGGACGCGCTCGGCGGCTACATCTGGGACACGGTGCTGCGGGCCGGCAAGTCGGTTCGGCATTACGGGCTCTATGACGACGAGAATTACTATGCCAACCCTTCGGCGCCCTATCCCTTCTTCATGCCCATTGTGCGCAACGCGTTTGCCCGGAAGGTGGTGCAGGGGGTGCCAGTGAAAAGGTCTCTCCTCGGGCAAACCGATCCCTATTTTCGTGGGTGGGATTTGAACACTCCTGACCAGTACCGCTATGAGGAGTGGTACCGGGAGTTCAGTGAGTATGTGAAGAACGGCGACCTGCCTGACTTCGAGGTGGTCGTTTTGAACATGGACCATTTCGGCAACTTCTCGACGAACATCGCGCATCTGGAAAACCCGCTCTCGCAGATGGCGAGCAACGACTACGCTCTCGGCCGTCTGGTCGAAGCGGTGTCGCATTCCCCCTATTGGAAGGACACGGCGATCTTCGTGGTCGAAGATGATGCTCAGGACGGGGCGGACCATGTGGATTCCCATCGTTCGCCCGTGCTCGTACTGTCGGCGTACACCAAGCACGGCGCCGTCATCCACACCAACTACAACTCCACCAATGTCGTGCGCACCATCGAAGATATCCTCGGGGTCAATTACCTCGGCCTTAACGACGCCAACGCCCGGCCCATGTCCGACGTGTTCACCCAGGAACCCAACCTGCAACCCTACTTGGCGCCGATTCCGGGCATCCTCTGCCAGGCTCCAGTCGACCCGACGCTGGTGCCGGAATGCAACGATCCTGGGGAGCGGCCGGTCACGGCGGCGGTCCGACCGCTGCACGACGGCACCTGGTGGGCCAAAGCCACCCAAGGCTTCAACTTCACAGGCCCCGACCTCAACAACGCCGCCTTGTTCAATCGCATACTGTGGAAGGGGATCATGGGAGATGACAAACCCTATCCCGTCTTTCCGCTTCAGCAGTCGAAGCGTGAATCGATTGCGAACGATCCCGATTGATCGTTTTCCAACCAAGGAGAACGAGGGCTGGTAACCTCCGGCTGCCAGCCCTCTTCCTTTGGCAGCTTGACCTCGGTAAGATCGCGCGCCCGGGCTCTCGGTATCATCTCGGAACACCTCAGCAGAGCGGTCACAAGGAACTGAAAGCTACGACGGTTCTTGGACTTACCCAGCAAGCAATTCGATTGGAAACCACCGTCATGCCAGGCCATGCCCAGTATGGCGTCTTGGCGAGTATCCGGCATGGATCCTCCCTTCACGAACACTTTGACGGCAAGAAGCGGAGTGCGGCCCGCCGGCGCAGGCAATACACTAGCTGTAGGGGGGCGCATGGATGGGAAAGAATTTCGCGACTTGGGCCACCGGATCGTGGACTTGCTTTCGAACTACTTTGATGATATCGAGACGAAAAGGGTGTTTCCCGCGGCGGATCCGCGGACGGTGAATCAGCTGTTTGCGGAACCGCTGCCCCAGGAGCCAAGTTCACCGGATAGCGTGTTGGGCGAACTAGAGGATAAATTGTTTCCCTATTGCACCCATGTCGGTCATCCTGGCTACATGGGTCTGATCACGCCGTCCCCCAATCCCATAGGCGTCATCGCGGACTTCATCTGTTCGGCCATCAACCAGAACGTGGGCGCGTATTCGATCGGTCCGTCCGCGGTCGCCATGGAACGACGCGTGGTGCGGTGGCTGACTGACCTCTGCGGCTACGACGAAAAGGCAGGAGGCAACCTCACCAGCGGCGGCATGATGGCAAACTTTATTGCACTGAAGCTGGGACGGGATGCAGTAACGCGCGATCAGGCACAGTACGACGGGATCCGGGATCGCTGGGCGGTGTACGCCTCCGAGGAGCGCCACGTTTCGATCGACAAAGCGGTCGATTGCATCGGACTCGGCCGCAATGCGCTACGCCGGCTGCCGACCGATACGAACTTTCAGGTTCGGCTGGATGCGCTCGAGGAGGCGATTGCCCGTGACAGGAAAGGTGGCATCCGCCCGATGTGTATCGTGGGTGTGTTCGGCACCACGAATACCGGCGCCGTCGATGACGTTCGCGCCCTGCGGCGCATTGCCGATCGCGAAGGCATGTGGCTGCATGTGGACGCGGCCTACGGCGGAGGCATGCTGCTCTCGCACGAATGGCCGATGCGCGATCGCGGGCTCGAGCTCGCCGACTCGATCACCATCGATCCTCACAAATGGTTCTATGCCCCACTCGATGTCGGGGCCGTGCTGGTGAAGGATCAACGTCGGCTCACCGCATCCTTTGGTATGAAACCTTCCTATCTCACCGATGAGCTCGACCAAGACCATGAGCGCTATCAGTATTATGTCCACGGATTCGAGCAGTCACGGCGTTTTCGCAGCTTGAAGGTGTGGATGAGCTTTAAACGCTACGGCGCTCGCCAGATCGGAGAGTGGATTGACAACAATGTGCGTCAGGCAAAGCACCTCTACACTCTGGCCATCAAGGACGCGGAGTTCGAGCCGGCCAGCGCCCCGCCCATGTCGGCGATCTGCATCCGTTATAAGGATCCCAGGCTGGGGGAGGCGGAGTCTAAGAACTTGCATGCCGAGGTGGCGGCGCGGGTGGAGCAGGGGGGCCGTTTCTGGATTTCAACCACCGAACTTAAGGGAAAAGCGTGGTTTCGTATCAATCCGGTGAACTTCCGCACACGCCAAGAGCACATGGAGCAGCTGTTTGCGCTCCTTCAACAAGAATGTCGTGCGGTCGGTAACAAGACCCCGACCAGGGTAACGAGGAATTCCTAGTTCGGCCTGCTAGTCCGGCCCAGGCGGGCAGTTTCCGGGGCGCAGTCCCACTCGGCCCGGCCGGTGGGAGAGCTTGGAGAACCCCGAACCGGAGTTAGCTTCACCACGCGTAGTGCACTTGGTAGGTCAGCAACTTCTCGCTATCGGGTGGGATTTGCAGCGGGAAGGCTACCGTCTGGGCATCGACCTTGGTAAACGGATCCGAATTTTTGCTGATGTCCCAGGTCGACCAACGGTACAAATGTTCCACCACCCGGACCTCCACCGGCGTGCTCTTATGATTTCTCAGTTTTATTTCAAAGCTCTCATCCACCCAGCGGGCGGTGGTGTTCGCCTTGTAGTCCACGCGGCGGCGCTCTCCCGCGAGGTCGAAGGCGTTCCCAGTGTAAATCCGAATCAGTTCGTCCTTCGGCGTGTGGTCGATTTGGTTCTCGCCGGTGAATTCAAGCTGCCCGTCATCGTCCCTGCGGGAAAATCGCACCCGGCCCTTCGGTAGCGGCATGCCGAGTTGATTTTCGCTGCTGTTCTTGAACTCCTGCATAACCCAAACCTTCGAATTCGACTGCGTGCCAAATGCCTCCTGTGTGCGGATGTTCTCCATGGGCCAGCTGCGATAGTTCGGATCCGCCTTCCAGCCGTCATACACGCACACCGTCCTCGATTACAGCCCGGAATTACAGCCCTTGGTTGTTTCCGCGTTAAATGATGCGCGGCCGGCGGTGGCCGCCTCTGCAGCGCGAGTGATGGCGTTTGGCGATCGGGCTAAGATCCCTCTCCCCCTCCTTCTCGAACGTCTTCGTGCCCTTCACGACGAATGGCCGGACTTTGCAACCCGCAGTAGCGCCG
>JASHSL010000529.1 GCA_030040855.1 Terriglobales bacterium | reverse complement strand
TGCCGGGCGTTGGACCGGGGTGCAGAACTTCATCGGCAATCTTGCTGGCTGGGTGGCGCCGGCGCTTACCGGATTTCTTGTCGACAGAACAGGCCGGTTTTATGCGCCTTTCTTCATCACGGCGGCGGTCGCCTGGATGGGGGCCGTGAGCTGGGGAGTGGGGATCGGTCGCGTGGAACAAGTGAACTGGGCAAGGCTCGAGCCGGGAGAAATCGTAGCTGCGCCGTAACCCCTCGCCGTCCCGCTATGCGCGTGCGATACGCCGTATCAGATCTTCCTGCTCCGCCTTGCTCTCGGCACCGATAGTAAAAGCATCGAGGAGACCCAGGGATAATGTGTACTTGATGGCTTCATCCAGACGGTAACGAAGTTGACCCTGGCCGAGAATCTTCATCCCCACTACGGCTTTGCCCGCAGCCTTCATCTCACCCAGGACCTTGACCACGGTTGCAGGATCGGCATCCATGAAAGCGCCGATGGGATTGATGCGCGCCAGATCGACCTCGACCCAAGGAGACTTGGCGGCAGCGCGTAAGGCTTCAATGCTGTGGCAGGAGCAACCGTGGGCACGAACGATGCCTTTTTGTTTGGCTTCGGACAGTACATCCATCACTCCCTTGAAGCGTTCCGTCCAATCAGGCTCGGTTACGCAGTGCATGAGGCAGATGTCAATATAGTCAGCCCCAAGTTCGCGGCGGAAGCGATCGAGATCGGCTCGCGCCGTGGCCGAGTCCCGCGCCCAGGTTTTTGTCAGGATGGTTACCTTGTCGCGTTGCAGCTGCCGAAGTGCCTGAGCAACGTGAGGGTGGCTTCCGTACGAATCGGCGGCATCGAAGAACCGGAGGCCGTGATCGTAACCGTTGAGGAGGAGATCGGAGAGTCCTTTGATGCCCAACGCAGTTTGATGGGACTGGTGGCCGGCGCCGACCGTGCCTGTACCCATGGCTAGGCGGCTGGTTTTGATTCCGGTGTCGCCCAGCGTGACGGTATCGGATGCGGCGAACTTGCTGGAGAGCGGCTGAGTGGCGATCTTAGCGAGCACACTGCCTGTGCTAAGCCAACCGGTCCCGAGGGCCATGGCGGAGCGGGCTAAGAACTCTCGTCGGCGCAATTTGTTGGCCCCCGCCGGGCCGGGTGAAGACGGTGCTAAGGCAAAACTCGGCAAGCGGCCATCACGAGGTTCGTTTTCGGGCAAGTTGGTCACCAGCCCTTCGCTGTCCCTCCTCCCGGAGAGCCTCGCCAGTCGATCGGTGGCGGGAAATTCACGGCCAGGTTTTCACTTTGCCGACATCACGGTCAACAAAACGATCAGCATGGCGATCCCCAGGGTTGTGATCAGGGAAAACATGCCATGCCGCGAGTGGCTTTGGAGAAAACGTTCATCATGCATTCGAAAATGCAGCCAAGGCCTCATAATGTCCTCCTGGCAAGCATGTGCCCGCGGCCGTCCGCATCTTCATTCTTCGACACTAAACCCCACGCGGATTGCAGCCCGGCTTAAGGGCAGGCAAGGCAATCCACGTCTTTTGGCAGCGCAACTTCGATCAGCTCTTTTTGCTGGTTACGGCGTAGAAGGCAGCCGCTTCCTGCTCTACGTTTTTGCTGCCGCAATGCGGGCAACGGACCCCCTCCTTGTCATGCTCCATGAGGGTGAGGATGGTCTCAAAGGGCTTGTGACAGTCATTGCAGATGTAGTCGTATACGGGCATAGAACACCTCGCAGCGGGACTATAGGCTAATTGTAACGCGATTTGGCAATGGGCAATCCACAACCTAGCGGCGGTCGGATGTGAGTTGGTCTGGGGAAAGAAACCGGCTTCGATCGACCCTGCGCGCTGGCCGATGCTTTGCCCAAGGGACGGGGTTCAGACGACTTCTGGCCAACCAGAGCGCCGGCGAATCGCCCCCCAACTCCAGTTTGCTTGTTCGATCGCGCACCCGCAATGTTAACATTGTTCGCCTTTTCCAACTCCGATGGCGATCGAAGAAAGAAATTTTTGGCTGGAGACCGTCACCATTCCCGCGGGGGAAGCGCGTCCCTTGCCAGAGAACGTTGATGTTGCGGTGGTTGGAAGCGGCGTCACCGGTCTGTCTGCGGCGAGGGTCTTGGCAAAGCGTGGCATCGAGGTAGCGGTCTTGGAGGCCGAGACATTTGGCTGGGGAGCCAGCTCACGCAATGGAGGCATGGTCCTGACCGGAATGAAGCTGCCGGTGCCACAGCTGATGGCACGCTACGGCCGGGAACCAGTTCACCGCATGTACGCGGCCTCGCTAGCCTCGATTGATTGCGTCGCACAGGTGGTACGGGAAGAGCAGATCGACTGTCATTTCTCGCGTTGCGGCCATCTCGAGGTCGCCTGCAAGCAGGCTCACTTTGAGGGCTACGCGGAGTCGGCAGCCCTGATTGCGCGCGAATTTCATCATGACCTGCACGTCATCTCGAAGTCGGAGCTGCGTCATGAGATTGGCTCCGACCTTTACTACGGAGGATTGGTGGATGAGAAGAGTGCCGGATTGAACCCTGCGCGCTATGTGAAGGGATTGGCAGTGGCGGCAATGCGGGCCGGAGCCGCTATGTTCGATCACGCGCGCGTCGAGCGTGTGCGGCGCGAAGACCAAGATGGCGGGCGGAAGTTTCGTCTCTGGACTGCGAAGGGAAGTGTGTGGGCGCGTGAGGTGCTCTTAGCCAGCGGTGCTTACACCAGCAATGCGACCCCCGCTCTGCAGAGAAAGATCATTCCCATTGGTTCTTACATTATTGTGACCGAAGTGCTCAACCCGGAACTGGCTCGGGAACTGAGCCCCAAGAACCGGATGATCTACGACTCCAAGCACTTTCTGCATTATTACCGGCTCACGCCGGACCGTCGAATGTTGTTCGGCGGTCGGGCGGCGTTTTTTCCAGAGACCCAACGCACGGTGCGACAGAGTGCGGACATTCTGCGCCGTGGCATGATTCGCGTGTATCCCCAACTGCGAGACTGCAAAGTCGAGTTCGTTTGGGGCGGAACGCTCGATTTCGCATTCGATGTGATGCCGCACACGGGGCGAAGCGATGGCATGTATTACGCCCTCGGGTATGCGGGGCATGGCGTTGCCATGGGGACTTACCTTGGAAGTAAAATCGCCGGCGTAATTTTGGGCGAGCCCAATGTCATTCCTTTCGATGGCATTCGGTTTCCCAGTCCGCCCATTGGTCTGCGCAGCGGAAACACCTGGGCGCTACCCTTGGCGGGTGCCTATTATAAATTTCTGGATTGGGTGAGTTGAGCGGCAGCAGCGGCGGCAAAGGGCAACCGCCGGAGAGCAAGGTTGGCGGGAACGGCAATGAATTAACTGCGCGCCTTCGCTCGCGGCCTTTTCCCCACGAACCGGTAAGCAATCGGGCCCAGAACAAGCGCGACCGGTCCCCAGCGCAGAGCAAATCGGTCGCTGCCCAGCAAGGCAACGGCGCTCATGACGAGGGGGGCTCCTACCACGTAGAGCAAGCCGGCACGGCCCCAAGGAATGCGAAAAGGCCGAGGCAGGTCCGGACGGGTGCGCCGCAGACGCCAGGCGGAAAGAACGGTAAGAACGGTGGTGGCAATGCGCAGCCACATGTAGACGGTGATGAGCTCGACCAAAGTGTGGAAGGCCAACAAGCCATAGACTGCGGAGGAGGCAAGGATCGCAATCCAAGGCGTCCCGTAGCGCGGATGCGTGGCGGTAAGCACCGAGGGAAGATAGCCGTCCTCCGCCATAGCGAAAGGCATGCGGGTGCTGGTCAGCACCGTGGCATTCAGAATGGAAACGTTGGTGACGGTCGCGGCTAGGGTCATCCAGAAGCCGAGCCACCCTCCACCGATCAAACGTGCCGCTTCGGAAAAGTAGCCGGTATGCCACTGCCGCCAATTGCCGAGAGCCGCAAGCGATAGCAGGGTCGGAAGAAAATAGGTGGCCATCGAGAGTGGTACCACCAGAGCTAAGGTGAGGGGGTAGCTTCGTTGTGGGTTCTCCACCTCTTCCGCCACGGTCGAGAGTTGCTCATATCCGGAGTAGAGCCACAAACCGAGAGCCAGCCCGACGCCAAAAACCTGGAACAGCGGGACGTGGGGTGGAAGGAACGGCCAGAACGGATTGTGCTGCCACTTCGCCAGGGCGACGGCACACAATGCCACGACCGGCAGGAGAATCAACAGCTCGAGCGCCATGGCCACCGCACCGACCATTCGGATGCCGCGCACATTGACATAGGCAATCAGGGCGACCAAACCGAGGGAAACCAGATAGTGCTTCCAGCCGGTGATCTGTGGGAAGTAGAAGGTCAGGTAATCACTGAAGAGCACGGCATAGGCTCCCCCCAGCACGAAGGATGCACTCCAATTCCACCACCCGGCCAGGAAACCCCAGAAGTCTCCATAGCCGGCGCGTACCCAGCGATAAAAGCCTCCCTCCACGGGGACGGCGGTCGTCAGCTCAGCCGCCACCAGGGAAACGGGGATGCACCAGAAAAATGGCAGGATCAAATGGTAAAGCAAGGTCAAGCCGGGCCCGCTGGTGGTGACCTGGTCCTCCAAGCCAAACGGGCCGGCCGTGGTGTATGCGTACATGACAAAGACGAACGCGACCAGGCCGGCTTTGCGGACGTGAACTGCGGGCTTGCCCGCCACCGTATTGGTGGTGGTGACCATGCGGATCGGTTTCGCGGGTTGCCCTCGGATCACTAGAGAGCGCAACGCCAGCCGACATTATCACAGTTCTCCCGGTGGTGCCGCTTTCCGGCATTGGCCCTGTCTGCTTGACGGCTCCCGAGAGTGATCCCCGCGTGGGTCATCGACATACTCGGCAGGCACGGGCGCATTTTCTCTGCAACTCGCGCAGCCTCCAGCCGGGCGGCATCGAAACAGGTGTAAACAAGCTCATTTGACCGACTCGATCCGTCCAGCTTGCAATCTCCTCCAACCCGGGACACACTGAATGAGCAGCCTTTTCATGGTCTTGCCGCCTGAACAGGCCGTCTCCCAACGCATGAACTATTGCGCCGCCCGATCTGAACCCGGAACGGGACCTTCCCAAGGGCTTTTGGGAACTTCTTCTGTTCTTGCACAAACAGTTCACCCCCTGGCAGCAGAAACTGGTGGCGAAGCGGGCCGAGGTATTGCAGGCCTCCCATCGCGGGCGTCATCCAAATTATCTGCCGCCATCGCCGACGACCACGAGCGATTGGCGCTTGGAAATGCCGGACTGGTGTGCCGACCAGCGGAACCAGATGACCGGTCCGGCCGATGATGCCGAGTTGAGCGTAAAGCTGCTGAACTCGGGATCGCCGGCTGTGATGCTCGATCTCGAAGACTCTACCGCGAACACTTGGCAGAACATCATGCTGGCGATCGAGAACGTCGTGGCGGCCTATCGATATGAGCTGAGCTACGATGACCAGAAGCGCAAGAAACGGGTCAAGGTCGAGCGCTCGAAGACGGTGACCTGGGTGCGTCCTCGTGGATTGCATCTGTCGCGGGGAGGAGTGATAGAACGAAATTGTTTCGGCGGGACTCTTTGACCTCGCTTTGCTGTGGTGTCAAATCGATCCCGGCGGGCTGCCGCACAATTTCTCGGTATACATTCCGAAGAGCGAATCCGCGGAAGAGGCCTTGTGGTGGCGCGACCTGTCTCAGGCATTAGCCAAGGCCAAGGGGTTGCCCAGAGATTTCATCAAATGCATGGCCCTGGTGGAATCCCATCCCCAGCCTACCAAATGGAGGAGTTTCTCTTTCATTTAAGGGAACATTGTTTAGGATTGAATCTGGGCCGTTGGGCTTACATGGCCTCGCTCATCGACTTCAGGTTCTGCCCGACCGCAACACCATCCCCCACGATGTGAGCTTTTTTCAAAACTTCCGCACGCTCATGCCGGAGATCTGTCATAGGCACGGCGCGCATGCCATCGGCGGCATGACCGCGCTTTATCCCAGCCGCACCGATTCGCGACTGAATGAGCGCGCCCTTGAGGTGCTCAAAGAAGATAAGAAAAATGAGGCGGATTGCCTCATGGATGGGGCTTGGACCGGGCATCCCGATCAGAATGAGATCGACGTGGCCCAGTTCCCATATCCCAATCAGATCGCAAGACGGCCCCAGCTGGCGAGCGCGCATCCGGATCTCCGCCCCGTACCCAAAGGGGTAGGGAAGACCACGCTCACCAGCACGCGAGCGGCCGTGCGGACGGTCATTCGCTACCGCAACGGGGTGCTGAACGGCAAAGGGGCGAGTCTGCTGGACGGGTACATGGAAGACCTGGCAACCGATCGCATTTATCGGCGGATGATTGCGCAGCGGGTGCGGCATAAAACTCGAGTCCCCGGCGATGATGGACGTATGGTGGAACACAGCAGGGAGCTCGTGACCCGCGTATTCGATGAGGAGCTCGCCAAAATTCAAGAGGATTTGCCAGCGGAGATCGATCGGCAGGCAGCATCCACGCTTCCCGAGGCTCGCCGCTTGGCCGAAGAGATGATCGTCCACGGGCATCATTCCCCGGTCTGAGCCTTGGGGAAGTCGCGTGCACCCCCAACCCCGGCCCGCCTGGAGATTTCAACTCGCAGGCACTTTCCTGGCTGCGCTGGGCGCGGCTTTGCTCGCGGCAAGGGGACAACCACCGCTCGGCGTGACGACCTCGCTGCGAACCGAGGGGCACAGGGCGGCAGAAGGGCAGGGGAGGTTGCAGGGTCCGGCTGTAGTTTGGGACACTACTGGTTGGTCCCAACGCGCACAGAAAAGAGCGAGCTCATGAGCACAACCCAAGCAGAGACACCGATCAACGCCTCTTCTTCGCTTCACCCTCCGAAGCGATATTTGTACGGCCCGGGACCGAGCATGGTCCACCCTCGCGTGTATGAGGCTCTTTCCCAGCCCGTAGTGGGCCATCTCGATCCCTATTTCTTTGAGATCATGAGTGAAATCGAGGAGTCCCTCAAGGTGATCTACGGCACGACCAAGGGGATCACGATGGTGATCTCAGGGACCGGAAGTGCGGGAATGGAGGCCGCGGTGGCAAACTTTCTCGAGTCTGGCCGCAAGTTTGCCGTACTTGCCAATGGGTACTTCTGTGATCGCATCAGCGAGATGGGGAGGCGTCAGGGAGCGCAGGTCGTGCGTTTCGAGAAACCTTGGGGAGCCACCTTCGAGGACCAGGAAGCCGCCGATTTCATCCGCCGGGAAAAGCCGAATCTGGTCGCTTACGTTCACGCCGAGACCTCGACCGGAGCCCTGCAGCGGGGAGAAGCAATCTGCGCCGCCGCCCACGACGTGGGCGCCTTAGTCGTTGCCGATTGCGTCACCTCGCTCGGTGGGATGCCGGTGAATGCCGATCTAACGGGAATCGATATCGCCTATAGCTGCACCCAAAAGGGCTTGAGCTGCCCGCCAGGGCTCTCGCCGATGTTCCTATCCCCGAGAGCCGTCGATTGGCTGAACCAGCGCACAGCCTCGCCGCGAAGCTGGTACTTGGATCTCAAGTTGATCAGGGACTATACCACCGCCTCGCACCGCTACCACCACACCGCTCCGATTTCCATGTTCTATGCACTACATGAGGCGCTGGCGGTGATTCTCGAAGAGGGACCGGAGAACCGCTGGAATCGGCATCTTCGCTGCCATCAAGCCTTCGTCGACGGCGTCGAGGCCATGGGTCTCGCCCTGCATGTGCCGCAAGGCCACCGCATACGAACGCTCAACACCGTGCGCGTTCCCGCCGGCATCGATGATGCCAAGGTGCGAGCGCGGTTGCTGGCGCAAGCGGGCATCGAGATTTCCGGGGGTTTCGGGCCGCTGTCCGGCAAAGTGTTTCGAGTGGGAGTCATGGGCCCCCTGGCGACAGAAGCGAACGTAGAATTTCTTTTGCTAGAGTTCCGGAAGGCGCTGGTGGCGGAAGGCTATCGCTCATAGCCGAGACCCCTGCGGTCCCCTTTTGGGCTAGCTCTGCCGTGATATGTGGCGACTGCCCTGGATTTGTTATGGTTGTCGGTAGTATGCACTCTCCCACCTTTCCCGCATTCAAGTGACGGACGCTGGGTTTAGGATGGACGGGATTCCGTGT
>JASHSL010000528.1 GCA_030040855.1 Terriglobales bacterium | reverse complement strand
ACGGAAGTCTACCACGGTTGACAAACCATGCAGAAGAATTTACTTTCATCGCGAAAAGGGCATTCACAAAGCCTTCCGCGGGTCTCTGAGTGGCCTGCTTTCGGTCGCAGCCTGTGGTTGGATCGAGGGATTCGGGGGTATGAAAATCGTGCTGGCCGCACGAGTCGGAATCTGGGCAGTGGCCTTCGTGATCGCTCTGTTTCCGGCGAATGCTTTCCCCCAGGCACCGGCTGCGACCCCTCCGCTGCTCACGCTCGACGAGGCCATTCAGCTTGCCATTGCTAACAATCGCCCGCTTAAGATCAGCGAACTCGAAGTCGACAAATCGAACTGGCAACTCAAAACCACCAAGACCAAACGGCTGCCCGCCACCAGCATTTACCTGTTCGGATCGGGTCTGTTGAATTCCCCGACGTTTACATTTCCCCAAGGCATCTTCGGCAAAGTTGCCGGCTATCCCGTGCCCTCTCGCAATATGGATGTTTCGCTCTCTTCCGGACCGACGGCTTACGTGGTTGCGCAAGCTGCACAACCTTTGTCGCAGCTGTATAAGATCCATCTCGCGGTGCGGGAGCAACAGTTGTCGGTCGATTTGAACAGCGAGAAAGCCCGTGGGCAACGGCAATCGACCATTCGGGAGGTCAAGCAAGCCTACTACTCGGTATTGCAGAGCGAGAGTGCGTTGCAAGCCGAAGAGTCCTCTATCAAGCAATACCAGGAACTCGACCGCGTGGTGTTGCAATATGTTTCCCAAGAAACAGCTCTGAAGTCCGACAGTCTGGACGTGAAGGCCAAGTTGGCGCAAGAGCAGTACAAGATCCTGCAGTTGCAAGATAACCTGGATTCCCAGAGGGAGCAATTGAATAACCTGATGGGACGCGACATCAGCACACCGTTTCGCGTGGAGCAGGTTCCCACCCCGTCCCTAGAAGAAACAGATTTGACCTTTGCTCAGGAAACGGCGTTGTCGCAGCGCCCGGAGATCAAGCAGGCCGAAATCACCGTGAAACAGGCCGAGTATGGCCGGCGGCTGGCGAAGGCGCAATATATTCCAGACGTGGGCGCAGCAATTCATTACTTGTCTCCGTTTAACGTTGAACTCCTCCCGAAAAATATTGTCAGCGCCGGCGTGGAATTGAACTGGGAGCCATGGGATTGGGGCCGGCGGAAAGACGACCTCCAGCAGAAGCAGGTGGCATGGGAGCAGTCCCAATACCAGCTGAAAGAGACCCAATCCAAGGTGCTGATGGACGTCAACAACCGCTTCCGTAAGCTGGGCGAGACACGGACCCTGCTGGCAGTGGCGCAGGCTGCGCAAGCGGCGGCCACGGAAAAGTTTCGAGAGGTAACCGACAAGTTTGAGCAAAAGACCGTGTTGCTACGCGACGTGCTGCAACAGCAAGCAGCCGTTGCCAATGCCAACGCCGACTACGCCCAGGCATTGTTATCGCTTTTGTCGGCGAAAGCCGAATTCGAGAAAGCCCTGGGAGAGGATTAAACCATGAATCGTTACCGCCGAAACTTCTCCAGCCTTTTCTGCGCGGCACTGTTGATGGGAGCTGCCCTGACCTCTTCGGCATGTAACGAGGCCAAATCGGAACCGAAACAGATCACGCCGGTGCGCGTCGCAGAAGTCCAAATCCTGACGACGGAAAACGAAGCCCGGTATTCTGCCAGCATCGTGCCGTACGCACAGGTTGACTTGGCTTTCAAGTCACCGGGCTACGTGGAGAGCGTTCGCCAGGTACGCGACGTCAACGGCGAGATGCGAACGGTGGACATCGGAGACTTTGTCACCAAAGGGACTGTGTTGGCGGTCGTTCAGCAAAGCGACTATGGTGACAAACTCGAACAAGCCAAATCGCAGTTGGCCCGCGCTCAGGCGGATTATGAAAGGGCAAAACTCGCCTTTGATCGCACACAGATTTTGTATTCCAGTCAAAGCGCCACCAAGCCTGAGTTCGACAATGCCAAGGCCCAGTTCGACAGCAGCGCCGCGACAGTCACCGGTGCGGAGGCCTCGGTCAGCGAAGCTCAGATCGCCTTGAATTTTTGCTCATTGCAGGCACCGTTCGACGGCTGGATCGTAAAGCGCTCAGTGGACGTAGGAAGTTTAGTGGGACCGGCAACCAACGGCTTTTCGATCGCCGATACGCGCAGGGTAAAGGCCGTATTCGGTGTTCCCGATACGGCGATGGGCCAAGTGACACTCGGACAACGCCTTTCCATCACTACGGACGCCTTGCCCGATGTATTTGATGGGCAGGTGTCAGCCATTTCTCCCGCGGCAGATCCCAAGAGCCGCGTGTATTCCGTCGAAATCATGATCTCGAACCCGCACGATTTGCTGAAATCCGGGATGATCGCTTCGTTGTCCCTCGGTGGCACAAAATTGTCCCGCCCTGTTCCTGTGATCCCGCTGACCGCGGTGATTCGTGATCCGCAGTCCAACGGCTTTGCTGTGCTGGTTGCTCAAGGAACGGGAGACACAGTGAAGGTGCAGGCGCGTGCGGTCGAATTGGGCGATGCCTACGGGAACACGATTGCAGTCACCTCTGGCCTTCAGCTCGGAGAGCACGTTGTGACGACCGGCGCGACCATAGTCAAAAGCGGTGAGCAAGTGAGGATTATTCCGTAAGGTGAACCGTGAATCGAGACACTCATGTCCCATAAGCCCGATGCTGAGATCATTCAGCATACGCATAATACCGCCCGTTTCTTCAGCGAGCACCGTCAGGTTGCGCTAATCCTTTTGTTCGGAACCATGGTCTGGGGGTGGTATGGCTATCGCAACATGCCCAAGCGCAAAGATCCGATAATTCCGGTGCGCGTTGCCGTAGCCAGCACACCTTGGCTCGGGGCTACTGCGCAGGAAGTGGAGCAACTGGTCTCGCGGCCGATCGAACAGACCATGGCCCAGAACGCGTTCGTCAAGCCACCCGTCCCTTCCGACTACGGAATACGTTCCTTGAGTTTTCCCGGGCTTTCCCTCGTCTATGTCCAACTCGACGACACCGTGAAGGACGCGCGCAAGCAGTTCAGCGATATCAATCTGAAGCTCAACGCGCTGAACGGCAAACTGCCCCAAGGAGCCGGCCCGATCTCGTTCAACAGCGATTTCGGAGATACGGCGGCTTTGATGCTGACCGTGGCCAGTCCCCCGGTGAGCGACGTCGAGATTGCCCTGCGGGCGCGTTCCATCGAGAAGGAAATCAAAAAGGTGCGTGCGGCGGAAGCGAAGACTGCACCCCGGCCGCGCGTAAGCGTCGTTTACAACTTTCCTCAGTCCGTGGCGGTAGACGAGGTGCTCGCCTCTTTCAACCTCGTGGCCCAGGTCGCCCTGCAAGATAGGATCATTCAAGATCCGCACATCTTCGAAGGACCGGGCTTCGTCGGTTTGGATGCCAGTTCACAGGAAGACGACGACGCCCTCCGCGCCTGGGGCGACCACTTTATGCAGGAACGTTTGCACCGGTCGGAAATTCATCCCGATGCCTGGCCTGCCGCATTCATTCGCGACCCCAAGCAAGCGGCACTAAAGCTGGCGGCCGTAGCGGGAGAGAAATACTCCTACCGGCAACTGGACGACTTCACCGACCTGATGGCGCGTACCATTCAAGGCGCCGCCGAGGTAGCCAAGGTGGAGCGCAAAGGCGTGCTGCCCGAGCAGGTCTATTTGGATTATTCCCAGGAGAGATTGGCTTCCTACGGACTCAAGCCCTCAAACCTCAAAGATATCCTGAGCGCACGCAACATCACTTTGCCGGGAGGACAGCTTGAGGTTGGCCCCACCAGCATTCAAATCGATCCTTCGGGGAAATTTCAGAACGCACAGTCCATCGGTGACGTCATCATTGCGACATCCTCTTCGGCGGCCTACAGTCCCGTCTATTTGCGCGATCTGGTCTCGACTTCGCGAGGCTATCAAAGCCCGCCCCGTTATCTCAATTACCTGACTTGGCATGACAACGTCGGCCATTGGCACCGCAGCCGGGCCGTCACCCTTGCCGTGCAGATGAAAGAGGGTGAGCAGATCGATGCATTTGGGAGAAGCGTCGATCAGAAGCTTGCGGATGTCAAGGCATACCTTCCCGAGGACCTGGTTGTCGCACGGACTTCTGATCAACCTCTTCAAGTCAAGGAAAACCTTGATCTGTTTATGGAGGCGTTGTATGAAGCCATTGGCCTAGTCGTCCTAGTTTCGCTGATCGGATTCTGGGAGTGGCGATCGGCGCTATTGATGGCGCTCTCCATCCCGATCACATTGGCGATGACCTTTGGGATGATGTACATCCTCGGCATCGACCTTCAGCAGGTTTCGGTCGCCACCCTGATCATCGCACTGGGATTGCTGGTGGATGACCCCGTGGTTGCGGGCGATGCCATTAAGCGCAGTCTTGCCGACGGCCATCCCAACATCCTTGCCGCCTGGCTCGGCCCCACAAAGTTAGCCACTGCCATCCTTTACGCAACCGTCACCAACATCGTGGCCTACCTCCCCTTCCTGCTGCTGACCGGCAGCACCGGCGAGTTTCTGTACAGCCTGCCCATCGTGATGACTTGCTCTCTGGTGGCATCGCGCCTGGTTTCGATGACTTTTATTCCCTTTCTTGGGTACTACATTTTGCGGCCCGACACCAAGCCGCAGATGCCGATTGAAGAACGACGATACAGCGGCTGGATGCGCTATTACACCGTTGCAGCAAAATTCTCCATCGAACACCGCTGGAAGTTCTTCCTTGGATCCCTCGCCTTCTTGGCGATCGGTGTGGCTGTCTTCGCCAACCTGCGCGTCGCGTTCTTTCCTCAGGATGTTCAGTACTGGTCTTATATTGATGTCTGGCTGCCGAACGACGCGAGCTTCGATGCCACCAACCAAACTACGCAGGCCGTCGAACGGATCGTGCGGCAGCAGGCGGAAAATTTTGGGCGGGCTCACCCTGACAAGCAAGGTCAACCGACGCAGATTCTCAGGCGCGTTACCAGCTTCATCGGAGGCGGCGGGCCGCGGTTCTGGTTTTCAGTCTCACCCCAGCTGCAACAACTCAATTACGCGCAGGTCATTATCGAAGTCACGGACAAGGAAATCACTCCCGAATTCGTGCGTCAGCTCCAGCCGGTGGTGTCGGCTGCTGTACCGGGGACCCTCATCGATGTCCGCCAACTCTTGACCAATCCCGTCGATTACCCGATTGAAATTCGTATCTCGAGCACTGCCGACGTCAATGCGGCACAGGAGGACGATGACATACGCATCCTCCGCCGCCTGGCCTCACAAGTGGAGAATATTTTCCGGTCCGATCCCTTGGCTGAGCGCGTGCGCAACGAATGGCGGGAAGAGAATCTCCAGGTAAATCTGCAGATCGATCCCGACCGTGCCAACCTTGCTGGCATCACCAACGCCGATGTGGCTTCGTCGGCAACCGCCGCCATCAGCGGGATGCCCCTGACGACTCTGCAGGAAGGGCAAAAGCAGATTCCCGTGGTTGCCCGCCTGCGCATGGGAGAACGAGCGCGCCTTTCCGATATTGAAAACCTCTACGTGTATGCCTCGCAGGACAACTCCAAAGTCCCGCTCGTACAGATTTCGAACATCGATCGCGCGATGACCTCGGGCCGCATTGTGCGCCTCGAGCAGTTTCGCACCATCAACGTTCGGGCCTTCCCCGTAGACGGGGTACTGAATTCACAAGTGACGAAAATCGTCATGCCGAAGCTCGTGGCCTTTCAGAAGTCCATGCCACCCGGATATCAGATGCAAATCGGCGGCGAGTATGACAAGACTGCCCGCGGATTCAAAAACCTGATCATGGTGATGGCTATCTCCGTCTTTGCCATTTTTCTGGCGCTCGTTTTCCAGTTCAACAATGCGATCAAGCCGCTGTTGGTGCTGGCAGCTGCGCCCTATGGCATCGCGGGAGCTATCGTGTTCCTCTGGATGATGAATGAGCCATTCGGTTTCATGGCATTTCTGGGCATTGCCAGCCTGGTAGGGGTGATCGTCAGCCATTCTATCGTGCTGTTTGATTTCATCGAGGAGAGACATGCTCTTGGCGATGACTTCGAGAATGCCATTATCGACTCGGGAATTTTGCGGCTGCGGGCAGTGATGATCACGGTGGGGGCGACCGTGCTGGCATTGTATCCCCTCGCACTGCATGGCGGCCCACTATGGAAACCACTTTGTTATGCGCAGATTGGCGGCTTGCTGGTCGCGACTTTGATCACTAAGTTGCAGATACCGTGCATGTACGCGATCTTTGTTCTGGATTTGAAGGTTCTTAAGTGGGAGACCAACCCGGTTGAGTCGCCATCGACTGGGGCTCTGCACTAATTTTTGATCACCGCAATTATCGGGATCGTAGAGGCTTACGCTCACTGTACATTTCGTTTGGTAATCCGCGTACTGGAACCTCCGGACAACCGGTTCGGCTCCGAGCCTGTAACCTATGTGTCCGGTACGTTAGGTTACTTACCTATGTCTCCGGGTCGGACCCTGAAAATGCTGGTGGGCAGTGCAGGACTCGAACCTGCGACCTCCTGCTTGTAAGGCAGGCGCTCTAACCAGCTGAGCTAACCGCCCCCTGCATGGCTTCACTGATTCTAAACCACTTGCGCGAACCAAATCACGCCGGACTGCCCGCTTTGGGTGCAAAATGCGGCCAAACTGTGTCAAAACCCACGTTTTCTTCGTTTGCCTGCCGATTCAGCTTGAGTAAAGCCTCGCGCTTCATCTGCAGCTTCATTTGAGAATACTTCTTAAGAACAGCGGCGTCGCCCTGCCGCAGTAGTTGCGTCACCCGTTCGTCCGCAACCCCACCCGCACTCCGCCGCGTTGCGAAAGTCGAACGCAGATCGTAGATGCGAAAATATGGGAGCTTGGCACGCCCCAACGTCGCGCGCCACACCGTCTTGAGGGCTTTCTGATAGCCGCTCGGATTCCCATCATTCGGGAACAAGTGCGGAGACAGACGAAGCTGATTGCGAAATGC
>JASHSL010000527.1 GCA_030040855.1 Terriglobales bacterium | reverse complement strand
ACCACCTGGCCGACTTTTTTCTCTATGGCGGGGTGCGGCTGACGCCGGGCAAGCAGCACATCGACCCTTTCCGAAAATATCGAGCCCGCCATCACCCCGCAACAATCCCGCAACAAAAGCCTTGCCAATCGGGTTTGACAGCCAGTGTAGAATGTTTACTTCGTCCCAATCGGGGTCTCAGTTGTCGCAGTTCGGGACATCCCGCCTTTTGCACCAGATCTCACACTGGAGGTAAGAATCATGTCTGCCGTAGCTACTCGTGTGTTCCGCTCTATGTCGAACGGAGCGTGGCTCATCTCGAAGAGTCTCAACCAGATCCTGCCAAACGGAGAATTGCCACGCCCGACTTGGGCGCCGGTCCGGCTGCTAAAGAGTTGGGAAAGGGCGCCTATGCCGACTGGCATCCCAAGGAAAACTCTCTCCCTGTGCCCGGAGTGCAACAGAGAAGCTGCAGAGGCGGTGATCAGTGGAGAAATGCCGGTCACAGAGTTCAGGGACAGACCAGGAATTGTCGAAGCAGACATTGTCGAAGAAGCTGGACGAGTTCTGATGCGGAAGGCCTGTGCAAAGCACGGTCCGTTTGAAGACGTGCTTTCCAACCACCCAGCCTTTTTCCGAAGAATGGAAAGCCTTGCTTTCGGCAGGGATTTTGACTGCAGCGACGATGAGCGGGTGCACAACCACGGTGCTAACGGGATCAGGCGAGGTCGTGGCACCTATCTCATTGTTGATTTAACGAACCGCTGCAACATGGTCTGCTCGCCCTGCTACATGGACGCGAACGCCGCCAGCTTTGTTCACGAGCTAGACCTGGCGGACGTCCAGGCAATCTTTGAACGAGCTGTTTCCTTCAAACCTCAACGCGAAATCAACGTTCTTTTCTCTGGCGGCGAAGCGACTCTCTCTCCTATCTTCCTTGACGCGATCAGACACGCAAAGAGCGTGGGTTTTCACCGGATTCACGTCACCACGAATGGGATCCGCTTTGCCCAGGAAAGTGACCTAGCGGTCCGCGCCAGGGATGCCGGGCTCCACGGTGTGTACCTCCAATTCGACGGAACCTCGGAAGAAAAGAACAAACATCGCGGCATTGCGAATTACATGGAAGTCAAACGTCGCGCGCTTGAAAACATCGCTACAGCCGGCATGAAAGCCACTCTACAAGTGAGTGTCGTGAATGGCATCAATAATGACGGGGTCGGTGACATCGCCCGATTTGTGAGCCAAAACGTGGAGACAATTCATGGCGTCATCTTCCAGCCGATAATGTTCTGTGGCAGAGATGAGAACGTGGCGACCGACGAGCGGTACTCGCGCCGCTATCCCGTTTCGCAAATCGCATACGACCTGCAAGCCCAAACTTCGATTGGTTGGGAGCCGATGCGCGATTGGTTCCCGGTGTCCGCCTACGGCGCGTTCGCGCATTTGTGCGACGTCCTTAACCCTGGCGCCCAGTTGGGGAGCCTCTTCAACGACATTCATCCCGATCACGGAATTTTTAGCCCGGTACTGGTCAATGCACGCACTGGCGAGACGATTCCGGTTGCTGCGTTCTTTAACGTGGAGCAATTCATTCGCGACATTGTGCAGATAGCAGATTCAGGCAGGGGAGCGACCATTATGAAAGCTCTACTGCCCGCATCCGTCATGCGCAACTTTGATCCCGACCAAGCTCCGTCTGGCTTTGGGCTTCGCCAGATTCGCGAGCTGCTAGGGGATTGCTTTTACCGTATAGCGGGCAGCGGTGAGGACTGGTCTAAGCGTGCTTATTCATACAGCGGTCCGTGGAAACTAGTCATGGTTAGCGCGATGATGTTCCAGGACGCCTACATCTACGACCTTTCGACGATTTCTGATTCGACAACTCCAGTGGCAACACAGGAGGGCGAAATCAACTTCTGTGCTTACAATGGCGGCCGCTGGCGCAAGGTCGTAGAACATTTGCATCAGACCGCAAGCTTGGGCTCGTGGCATCGCACGCATCCTCGGCACCAAATCTATGCCAACGGGAAACGCGTCGACCTTGGCGAGTGCTCGACGACCGCTACCCAACTGGTTCAGATCGAATCCGAACGCGTGACTGTTCAGGCTTAAAGGGGCATCTGTAAGTAGCGTGACAGAGACTGAAGGCAAACTTCTAGATGATGTACCAGCGGAGGTTAGCGAGGTACTTGACTGGTACGGTGACGGACATCCGGTGCACAGTCCAAGCCCGGAGATGAGAGAATTCGCGGTCAAATTCCTGGGCGCAATGCTGGACGACGGTGCGGTTTTTCCCCTGAGCTCCGCAGTTTCCGCCCGCGCAGACGCTTGCGCTGGTTTTGCTGCATCATCGCAGTGCCGAAGAACCTGGCGCATGGCTCAACTTGGGTATTGCCTTGCGCCGAATGGCCCTTTACCGGACACAGGACCCGGAGCCCGTTAATCGGCGCCGCCTGCAGCGCGGACTGGAGGCTTTTGAACGCTGCCTGCGGTTGGATCCGGGAAATAGGGGTAAGAATGTTCGTGCGTGGACCGGCAAGGCCTTTACGTATCATCAGCCGGGATTGCACGACGACGAGGTGCGCTGCTGCTCGCGTGCCCTGGACGCCGACAGATCGGACCCGAAACTATGGCTGTTCTATGGGTTTGCTCTTCGCGCGGCAGGGAGAGCAGAAGAGGCATTGTCGGTCATGGACAATGCATACGATGCTTATTTGATGGCTGGCGAGCCGGAGGAATTACGGGACGTATTTGCCGGTGTGCAATCAGCTCTTCATTAGGTCTCACGTGCATGTTTTTCGAATTGGAAAGGATTCTCCATGAGCGGCATACATTCCAGTCGATTGGCAGCTTCGAAAGCGCACCGGCAATTTGTGGATAGCACAAGGAGAAGTATTCGAAGGCTGGGCTGGGAACTCCCGAATAGCGCTGAGATTTCGCCGACGATAGTGGGGGCACAACCGCTGCCATTTGCGGTTCCGCCGGGTCTAGAACGAGCCTTGGGTTACCGGGGGAAGCTACGTTTCGTACAATTCGGATTCGTACCCAATTCCCGTCAGTTTGCGTACTGTGACGGCGGTGACGATGTGCCTTCTGACAAGAGCCTATGGATTTGGTTTCTGAAACATCCGCTGATCTCACCGCACCTTCCTGAAAGCCGGTATCCCACTCTCTATGGCGTGTTTCCTCATAACGGCGAACGGCCAACGCTGGAGAAGATATTTGGGGAGGGAGAGGATTATCAGGCCCATTGTTTGCTCTTGGATCGGCAGGTTCGGAAGGCATACGTTTCCGAGAGAGATCAGAGCATGATTCTTTTTGCAGCAGTGGAGCCCGAAAGCGGGGATCATCACACGGTGTTTGTGGATGGACTACTAATGAGCCCGGGTACTGAAGATTACAAGACACCGCCCCCTGCGGAGCTCGTGGACCAGTTCCGAGGATTCCTTGATCATGAACTGGAGATCGCCCGCAATGTGTGACCGAGTGACGGTGATACGCTAGCGGTTTTTTGCGGACAGGAGTTAAACAGCCTGCCGAGGAAATTTCGGGATCGGGGTCCGGAATCAGGGTTAGCGCAAGCGAAGTTGTTGAATCGACTGACTCGCCTTTTTCTGAGGCGGAGAGTTTTATGGAGAAGCCGAGTCCGCGCACCAAGTCCATCCACGTAACCCTCACTCAGGAGGAATACGCACACCTGGAGCAAGCGGCGCAATTGGGCAGGAAAACCGTCGGCGTATGGTGCCGCGAGGTCAGCCTAGCAAGCGCGAATGAGCGGGTGTCTAAGGCCCGGCTGTCGAGTACTGCAGAAGTTCAGGCGCTGATGGCCGAACTGCTAGCCTTGCGGACGATTCTACTCAACGTGCTATACAAGCAGATAAACCGGGAGAGCCTGACAGCGGAAGAGATGCAGCGGTTGATTGAACGGGCGGACGCGGACAAACTCAAGAAAGCTGGGGAGCGGTTGGGGCAATGTGGAAGTTGAGCCACAGCTGAGCTTCCACGTGTCTGACCCAAAGATTCCTCTTACTTTTGCCCGACTTTGGTTCTTAGTATCAATTTGGGATCTCTGAATTCGCGACTGGCCAAGGGGTGGTGAAGCATGCGCAGGCTCTGGGGTCATGCAAAACGTCCGGGCCGGATTCTTTCGAGCTTTCGCGTCCTTGTCCTAGCGGCCGCTGCCGGTCTTGCCATCTGGACGTACCTGAACGCCGAAGTCCGAACACCATTGCAACGCTATTACTGGAACGAATACCTGAACACTGAAATGTTCCAGGGACAACGCGGCGATTACTGGATTCTTGAAGTAGTGGATCGGCGCGGCCAACACCGGATCGCGACCGAGCCCGATGTTGTGTCCACAGCGAGGCATGGGCGTCAACTCATTCCCTTTGATTTATCAGGTCACGCGCGGCAGGCAGGAGCGGTCGATCTAGTTGTCGACCCCGTTCATTACGGAAGCGCTCAAATGCATCAGGTGCTCCGGCAGTGGATTTATGGCGGCCATTCCGTTATGGGACTTTCCTGGCCAGCGTGGGCTGGCGGAGTATGTGTGCTCCTTCTCGGCGGCGTGTGTGTATTCCGGCACAACCGCACTTGCTGCGATTTCTTGGAAGATGGCCGGCGGCTTAGAGGTCCGCAGATTGTCACCGTGAAAGAGTTCAATCGATGGAGCGGAGCGGACGGTGTCGGCTTCGCGACGACGAATAGGGGTGAAATGCTCCGCATACCGCGCTCGTTTGAGAGCAGCCACTTGATGATTATCGGTGACTCAGGCACCGGCAAGAGCGTGCTCCAGCGCCAACTGCTCATGCAGATCGCGGACCGCAAGGAAACCGCTATCGTTTACGATCCGGCACTCGAGTACACCGCGCAGTTTTACCAACCACAACGTGGAGATTTGATTCTGAATCCGCTTGATGTGCGCTGTCCCTTCTGGTCACCTAGCGACGAAGTGGTCCACGAGGCAGAGGCCCTGACACTGGCGGCCTCGCTGTTTCCCGACAAACCGCGAGAAAACACCTTTTTCGTGGAAGGGCCGAGGAAGATTTTCGCGTACCTACTTACACTCAAGCCGACTCCCGACGAACTGGTGTGGTGGATGAGCCATGAAGATGAGTTGGACAAGCGAGTGAAAGGCACGGAATTGGCAGCCTTCATCTATCGCGGTGCAGGCCCGCAGCGAGGAGGGGTGTTGGCCGCACTAAACATGGTCGCCGACAGTTTGAGGATGCTGCCCAAAGAAGACGATGCGAAGCAGCGGTGGACATCCGTGGAATGGTCGCGTCGGCAAGCGGGTTGGCTCTTCATCACTTCGATTCCGCGCTTTCGCGAGAGACTGTTGCCGCTCACCAGCCTGTGGCTGGACATCCTGGTGCTACGGCTCATGAATCAGGGCGACTCGAACACCCGCCGGACTTGGTTCGTTCTTGACGAGCTTGCAAGTCTCCAGCGATTGCCTCAGTTGCATACGGCCTTAACTGAGAACCGCAAGTCCAACAACCCGGTAGTAATCGGTTTCCAGGGTCGCAGCCAGCTTGAAGTGCGATACGGGCACGAGGCGGAAGCCATGCTTTCACAGCCCGCGACGAAAGTCTTTTTACATACGAGTGAGCCGCGCGCGGCGAAGTGGATCTCGGACACGATTGGCGAAGTAGAGATCGAGCGGCAGAAAGAAACGCTTAACAAGGAACAGTTTCCGCGTCCACGCAGTTCGAGGAGCTATTACACCGAACGACGCACCGAACCGCTTGTGCTGCCTTCGGAGATCGCTGGACTGCCACGAATGCACGCTCTCGCAAAAGTGGACAATCTAGTGGTGCGATTCAGCTTCCCGTACGTTGAGCTGCGCAAAGCGCAGCCCGGATTCATTGCCAGAGAAAGAGCAGCGTATGGTGCTGGAATCGGCGAAAAACAGGCATCACAGCCGAGCATGCCCCTAGTGCATAACATTGCGGCCGAGAAAGCAGAAGGTGTTGCTACCGGACAAGAACCGTTTTTCGAGTGATCCATGCTAACGATTTCGAAGCCGTTGAGCGCATCGCAAGCACAAGCGTACCACCGCGAGCAATTCGCCAATGCGCAGGCGAATTACTACACAAAAGGCGAGACAATCCGCAGCGAGTGGCACGGAAAACTCGCTGACAAATGGGGTCTCCGTGGCGAGGTCGAGGAGCAACAATTCTCACGTCTTGCCAACGGTCAACATCCGATCACAGGTGAGCAGCTTGTGCGGCGCAGGACAGCATTGGAATACATGAGTCCCCGCGGCGTCAGAGTCAGGACGATGGAGCATCGTGCTGGGTGGGATGCAACGTTTTCCGCGCCAAAGAGCGTATCTCTAACAGCATTGGTCGGAGGAGACGAGCGGGTACGCCAAGCACATCGGGAGAGCGTTTGGCTTGCTTTGGATGAACTCGAAAAATATGTTCAGGCTCGTTTGGGGGGGAACAATCCCGCAGAGACCACAGGGAAATGGGTAACTGCATGCTTCGAGCACGACAGTGCACGGCCGGTCGACGGGTACGCCGCGCCGCACCTGCATACGCACAATGTGTTCTTTAATGTGACCGAAACGGGGGAGGGGAAGACGCGTGCCTTGCAGGAACGTGAGCTGTACCGCTCAGGGCAATATGCGACCGCGATCTACCGATCGGAGTTGGCCCTGCATTTGAGGCGATTGGGGTACGAGATTGAACATGGAAAGAGCCACCAGCCTGAAATCAAGGGTTTCGCACGCGAATATATCGAGGCGTCCAGTCCGCGACGGCAGCAAATCAAAGAGCAAAAAGAGCAACTTGAACAGTTGGGCCTTAGCAGGGCAGCTGCAGAACAAATTGCGTTTTACCAGACTCGCGAAGGCAAACTTCCCGCTATTACGCATGAACAGATGCGGGACAAGCACCGGGAAATGGCCGCGCGGTTCGGCAATCAGCCCGAGCGCATCGTCCGCCAGGCGCAGCAACGCTCGCTCGAAGAGTACAAGCCGGCTCGGGCTGAGCAGAGCATCGAATCGGCGCTGAATGCATGCGAGAAGAGCTTCGAACACCGGGCCCTGGTGGACGAACGGGAACTCATGAGGGATTCGTTGAGGCGTTCGATGGGTCATGCAAGTTTTGCGGAAGTACGGGATCGATTTGAGAGGCGCATCGAGTCCGGCAACCTCATTGAACGGGATAGCAAGAGTCCAGCGCGTGCATTCACGACGAAGGAAATAATCGCGTACCAGCTGGATACCATTGCGATGATGCGCGCTGGCAAGAACCAACACGAGACGCTGGTCGGTCCCCAGGCGTGGCGCGAACTCGAAGACAAGCAGATACACCTTACCGTCAGTCAACGAGCAGCCATTGAGCAAATTCTGTCGAGCCAGGACAAGATTATGGGGCTGGAAGGCGTCGCGGACTCAGGGAAGACTTCTCCTCTAACAACTATCCGCGAAGCCGCCGAGGGTGACGGCTACCAAGTGCAAGGGCTCGCATCGACCCTCCGTGCTGCGCGTAAACTCGCGGAGTCCGGCGTGAAATCGGGCACCTTGCAACAACATCTCCGCCGCGAGGTGCAGCCCGACAGCGGGCAGAAGAGGCTTTACCTCCTGAACGAATCGAGCCTCACAAGGACGAAACAGGTGAACGAACTCCTGCATCGGTTGGGGGAGGAGGACCGCATCCTAGTTGTAGGCGACGCGTGGCACCATGAGGCCGTGAAAACGGGCAGACTGTACCACCACTTACGTGAAGCCGGAATGCAGACGGCACGGCTCGGTGACATCGTCCAACCGAGGGGTCCAGTGCTCGAAGAAGCTGTGGAACAGCTCGCCCGCAGCGATGTGTTCGGAGCGGTAGAAAATCTCGACCGTCACGGCCGCTTGCATGAAGTTCTCAACCGGACGGAGCGGCTAGCAGAAATGGCGCGCGAGTACGTGCGGGAGCCGAAGGCTACGCTCGCCATCTCGCCCGACAACGAATCGCGTCGCGAGCTAAACGCACTGATCCGTAGAGAAATGCAAGAGCGCGGCGAGGTGAGCCAAGAGCAGCACAAATTGTTCGTGCTCGACTCCCAGGAGATGAACAGTGCCGATAAGCAGTGGGCGGCCGAGTATGCAGTAGGCGATGTGGTGCGATACAAACGAGGCAACAAAGTGCTTGGCATCGATCCAGGCGAGTATGCCTGCGTGGAGAATGTGGACGCAACGAGCAATCTCATCACCATCGAACGTGAGAATGGCGAACATCAGACCTATGATCCCCGCCGCCTCTCCGGTGTCACGGTGTATCGGGAAGTGGAGCGCGAGTTTTCCGTAGGTGACCGTGTGCAGTTTACTGCTCCGTCGAAGGGCTTGCACGTTGTCAACCGCGAACTGGGAACTATCGAGAAAATCAACGATGCAGGTGATATCCAGATCCGTATGGACTCGGGCCGCGCGGTTGCGTTCAACATACGTGAGCATCCGCACCTTGATCAGGGCTACGCTGTGACGAGCCACATCAGCC
The DNA here is from genome assembly GCA_030040855.1 of Terriglobales bacterium. Taxonomy (GTDB): domain Bacteria; phylum Acidobacteriota; class Terriglobia; order Terriglobales; family Acidobacteriaceae; genus JAFAGX01. Next base: position 2,067 of record JASHSL010000527.1, on the reverse strand, counting down.
AGGGACAGACAGCCGCGCGCGTGTTGATCGATGTGAACATTGAGAAGAGCGAGCAGCTGATGACCGGCAGCTTAGCGCACGTTTTGATCTCGTGCGGGCAGTACGAGGTCCAGATCTATACCAAAGACCGAAATGAACTCGCGCGAGATCCGAGGTTCGGTTTCTCAAGACGCACAGCAACCGAGAGCCAGGAGCAGGAACCAGCGCAGGAACCTTCCTCGCGTCACGAAATGCTAGAACAGGAGCAAGAACACGCTCACGGCATCGGGTTTGGAATGGCGGATTAACAGATGAGTGTGAGCGGGTCGACGATCCAGCAGCACGTAACCGGTTGCTGGCCGGGGGCGAGCGGCTTCGGTACGAGCCTGGTGCTGTAGTACGTCACCCGGCGCCAGAGTGCCGCATGAAGAAGAGATATGTGCTGAGCTGGTGGTTCCAGTATGGCCGTTTGGAGGTTGCGGAATCGGGTCCACCCGCCGCGAAGTGGCTCGTGGGCAGTGTGCCGCTCTTCCTCTTCCGTAGGCTGGTGAGGTGGACCCTGCAATGGATGATCTCGGTTAGGGCGCCGCGCCGGTTTTCTTGCATGCGCAACGTCTGGTACGTAGCTGGGTCCGTTGTGGCTTGCCGCCAGTGGCCGCGGCGTTTAACACTCAAAGCTGACGTCAAGGTTATGTGGAGAACTCGCTTAAGCTGCAGGTTCTCGTCTGAATCATCCCCGCACTGACTCCGTCTTTGCTTATGGTGAACTTCTAAAAGACATAGCGCCGCAATTTTGACACCTCCAGCCGTCTCGGCGTAGCACTTGCCGCCGCAGGTCCACGTAGAATTCCGGAGTGAGCAGTAGGCGATGGTGCTTTGTGAGACTCGTATGAGTATGATATCATGATATCAACATAAAAAACGGAGTGTAGCAATGGGTCAACTTGTGGTCCGCAACCTAGAAAACTCGGTTAAGAGCCAGCTGCAGCGCCGCGCCAAGCAACACGGCCGCAGTATGGAGGAAGAAGTACGAGATATCTTGCGCAATGCGGTGAATGAACACGAGGTCCCGTCCGCCGGGCTCGGCAGCGAAATTGCTTCCTTGTTCGCAAAGGCAGGGCTTACATCGGATATTCCGGAACTGCGAGGAAATGAAATCAGGCCGCCCGATTTTGAGTCATGATCATTTTGGATACCAATGTGTTCTCGGCATTGATGCGCACCACTCCGGATAAGAAGGTCATTACTTGGCTCGATGCGCAGCCTCGAACATCCTTGTGGACAACGTCAGTGACCATTCTTGAAGTCCGGTTTGGGCTACAAATTTTGGCTGCCGGGAAGAAGAGATCGTTCTTGATCGAGGCGTTTGAAGAGGTTCTGGATAAAATCGGCCAACGAGTTGCTGCATTCGATGCCCCTGCTGCTCAGTACGCGGGAGACCTGATGGCATCTCGGCAACGAAAAGGTCGGCCGGTGGACCTGCGCGACACGATGATTGCGGGTATTGCGCTTGCTCATCACGCTACATTGGCAACCCGCAACAGTGCTCACTTTGATGATCTCTCAATTCCAATCGTAAATCCGTGGACTGCATGAGAGGGGAGCATCGCGGCTCCGCTCTGAGGTCAGAGCAGACGCGCGTGCGCGAGTGGCCTCTTCCAGCACTCCTATGGTCGTCAGACCTTGTTCGCGACTCAGGGTAGTAGTGCATTGTGCGTTGTTGGCGGTGGCACCGGTTTCGTGACCTATATCCAGAAATGAAGGTCGGCAATCGGGAACGTCGGGAACGCTAAATCTCGCGCAATCAGGAGACCGCCGAAAACTCGGATGGCGCTTGAACTGTTTGCTTAGCAGGCGACCCGCCATCAGATTTGCATCCGCTATCGCTACGTTGACACTCCCCACGGCTAAAAGCCGGGGGATTCTTTCCCGCTTCATCCCGCAATGCTGGCTGCCGCCAGTCTGACTCGCAGTCCGCCGGCGTTTAACGTCTCCGGGTGTCCCTCGGCGACCAGGCGCAGACCTTCGCATCGGATGTTCTTGGCAGCGTTCCTATCCCGCAGGTGCTGCGTCCCGCACGCCGGGCAG
>JASHSL010000526.1 GCA_030040855.1 Terriglobales bacterium | reverse complement strand
CCTTCCCTCGCGAAAGAATCAATCCGGGGAGTGGTTGTGCCGCGCAGCGGGCCGCCACTGTAGATGCTCAGTTCTCCAATTCCTAGATTGTCAACGAGGAAGTAGACAACGTTCGGTCGTTTGCTTTGAGCCGCCGCCCTGAGGGGAATGAAGCTAATCGCCGCAAGAAGTGACAAAGATATGTACCAATGAGACTTATCGTAGCGGTGAGAAAGCACGCTGCTACCTCCTGCTCTTTCTGAAGCTACTGAAGAACCTGCGTTACAAAGACCAAAATACGGTTGGCGAACTATGCCACAGGCTCCGCTTAACGGGGTAATAACACGCACCCAGCTCTGCAATTAAGATGAGGGACTGAAGAATGGAACTGGCAAATCATACAGTCTTGTAGCTGGAATCTCGCTAGCTTTGCTTCTCTGCATCAAACTTGCTGTAAGCAGGCTGACGACAGAAGTTAAGAAATTTTTTCCGCTGTGGGGCAGGCTAAGAGGTTCCGGCGAGCAGCAGGTGCTTGCGCCAGCGAACCAGAAAAACAGTCGGCCAGAGACTACTTCTGCTTTTGCGCCTCGGCAGCTTTCGCTTTGGCGCGCGCGACTAAGGCGTCGAAGCGCGGATCGCCATGCAAGGGTTTCAAGTCTACATCGCCTGCCATATTTTCCGCGTGATAACCGTAATCGACGGCGTGGCCCAAATACTCGAACGCTTCGTCACGATGGCCGGCGAATACTGCGCCGCAGGCAAAGTTGAACCAAGCGGGGGCAATTAGGAACGGCTGGTTTGACTTGACCGCCCCCTGGATAGCTTCGCGGTACAGTTTTTTCGCCTCCTCGTACCTGCCCTCTCGGCTCAAGGCGCCCGCCTCGAGTTCGAGGGTGACCAGCGTGTGGGAATGCTCCGGGCCGAGGGTCCGGCGGTCAATCTCATACGTTTGACGGAATTCCTGCTCCGCTTCTGCGACGCGGCCTTCCTTCTCTAAAGCTACCCCGAGGTACATCATGGCATGCAGCGTGAGCGAATGCTCCGGGCCGAGAACCCGCTGCTCGATAGCCAACGTCTCGCGTTCAAGCTTCTCCATTTCGGCGTAGCGGCCTTCCTGGTACAGACAATTCCCCAGGTTGGTCATCAAGCGAAGGGTTTCGAGGTGCTCCGGCCCCAGGACTCGGCGCTCAATCGCCAGCGCCTCGCTGTACAACTTCTCCGCCTCGGCGTAATTGCGTTCATCCACCAGAATCATTGCCAAGGACGACATTGAGGTCAACGTGTCCGGGTGGTCCGGACCCAAACTCCGCCGCGCAATCTCGAACGCCTCGCGGCACAGGCTCTCCGCTTCGCTATTGCGGCCTTCGTGGTCGAGAGTCCAAGCCAAACCTTCCATGGCGTGTAAGGTGCTCCGGTGCTCCGGTCCAAAGACCCGCCGGTCGAGATCAATGCCCTTGCGGTACATTTGTTCCGCCTCATTGTAACGGCCTTCCTGTGACAGAACATACGCAAGGGTCGTCATTGACTGCGCCGTGTCCCGATTCTCCGGGCTGAGCACCTGATTCTGCATCGCAAGCGTCTCGCGCACCAGTTTCTCCGCCTCAGCATAACGGCCTGCTCCCGCCATGCTGTTTGCTAAAGCACTCTTTGAAGCAAGAGTATCCTGATTCCGAGGCCCGAGTGTGCGAACCTGAATCTCCACTGCACCTTCATTAAGCGACTGCGCGCGAGAATATAGCCCCAGCCCTTCATATACATCTGCCATGACACGCAGCAGTTGCGCCTGGGCCTGCGGATCCTGCGCCAGCCCCTTATCAATCTGTTGCGAGGCTTTGTCCAATATCTCGCGCGCGGTGATGCTGTTCCCTCGTGCTTCGCTCGGGTCTGACACCTGGAACATATCCTTCATGAACGTGGTGATCCGGTCCGCCCGGTCCCGCTCCCGCCGGATCCGCCGCAACTGCACAGCCTGCACTACAGCAAACGCCAGCAGCAAAAGCAGCCCGGTTGTGGCTACCGCAACCCCCAGCCGGTGCCGTCGCACGTACTTGCGCCCACGATATGCGAGGCTCGCCGGGCGCGCCTTCACCGGCTCATCCCGTAGGTAGCGTTCGATGTCAGCCGCCAGTTCCAGTGGAGTTGCGTAACGTCGCGCCCGGTCCTTCTCCACTGCCTTCAGCGTGATCGCGTCGGCATCCCCCTGCAGTTGCTGTGCCAGCCTAGGCGGGTCGGTGGCGCGGTTCTGCGCCAATGTGGTCGACTTGTCCCCCAGCGTTCGCAGCTTCGTGCTCGGGGGCGGCGCATCCTGCTCCCGCAACAGCCGCAGCGCCTGGTCGTAGGCCAGCTTTTCCATCTCCAGCGGCAGCGCGCCTACGAGCAGCTCATAGAGCACCACTCCCAGCGAATACACATCCGTGCGCGTGTCCACGTCGTGCCCGCGAGAGTCCGCCTGCTCGGGGCTCATGTACTCTAGCGTGCCCACGATGGCCCCTACGTGCGTGTACATCGTGTGCCCGGTCAGCCGCTGCGCTGTCGCCTTCGCCACTCCGAAGTCGATGATGCGCGCCAGCGGCTTGCCATCCACTTCGCTCACCAGAATGTTCGAGGGCTTCAAATCGCGATGGATAATCGCCTTCTGATGCGCATGCTGCACCCCTTCGCAAACGTGAATGAAGAGCTCAAGCCGTTGCCGCGTGGTCAGCTTGTGCTTGTCGCAATAAGCGGTGATCGGCATGCCAGCCACATACTCCATGACGAAATACGGGTGGCCGTCCGGGGTCGAGCCGCCATCGAAGACCTTGGCGATGTTAGGATGGTCCATCAAGGCCAGCGCCTGCCGTTCCGACTCGAAGCGGGCGACCACTTCCTTACTGTCCATGCCCGCTTTGATCAGCTTAAGGGCGACCCGCCGACGCACCGGTTCCTTCTGCTCGGCCAGCCACACCTCGCCCATGCCGCCCTCGCCGATGCGCTCGAAAAGCGTGTAAGGGCCAATGACGATGCTCGCCGCCGATTTGGCGGGAGCCGACGAAAGCGTAGCGCCGGGGTTGGCGTTGATTGGATTATCGCCATCCTCTGGCATGGAAAGCCCCATCGGGCGTGAGTCTATAAGAGTGTGCGGAGGCGTTGCAACCGGGCTCCCCTTTTCGACCGGCGGATACGAGCGTTTGTGTGTCCAGCGCCTGAGGCGCGACGGAAAACAGCCCGGAACGTGAGTCCCTGCATTCATTACTGTCCTGGGTCCTAGGCGTTAGGGGTCATACCATCTTCTTAGTCAGTTGGATTTCAGGCCACTCGACGGGTCGATTCTCAGGTGGAAAGATCAAGTGCCTGCCACGAAGGCCCTTGCGGAGGAGGTTCAGCAAGTATTTTCGAGTGGCGCTGACTCTAACCCCGCCATATCCGAATCCGAGAAGAGGATGTACGCGTCTCTCGCGACCCAATTGCGAAAGCATCCATGTCCCCCACTCCGGCGTAGCTGGCAAACCGTAGTGTCGTACCAGCGACGACCAAATGAACAGCTCGTCGTCGCTCACTAACAGGAGTTTTCCATCAGATTGCGTGTCCGCCAGTTCTTGTGAACAGCTCACCAAGTGGCGCAGCGGTCGCTTGCGACCGGCGACCATGATTGAGCCGCGAAAACATAATGGTCGTTCGCCCAGCGAAACAATGGCTTCCTTGCCGACAGGATCGATTACAGTGAATGGGTCGCCATTTGTGAAAGCCGCAGCCAGCGCACCGATTTCGCTGTCGCCGCCAAGCACGGAGATTAGGTTCCACGGGCATGCGCTCTCCTGCGTTTCCGCCATTTATTAAATTTCCCTGTTAATTACCAAAGGTTACGTCCGCTTTTTACTATTCCCTTTACTTTTCTCTCTCGTAAGGTATCGTTCGACCCAGTATTAGCCAGGGAGGGCCGAACGTGGCGAACAGAACCGCAACGCTGTACATCCATTACAAAAGAGCCGACGGGAAATGGGCTTACGCCAAGCCCGTCGTGAAGGCGAATGGCCGAACCGCTTTACGTGCTGGCCGACGGTAAGGAGAACCACCACCCTGAAGCTCGGTACAAGGTCAGCTGGTACGAATCGGGCAGGAAGCGGTTTGAGGACGTGGGCCAGGATGCCGACGTGGCGGTCGCGGACCGGCGTGAGAAGGCGCTGGAAGCGATCGCCGCCGGGCTGGAGGTTAAGGGCGAGGGCAAGGACAAGGATCGCGTAACCGTCAGCGCCGCCGTGTCGGTCTACCTGAGCGACACCAAGGACGGGAAGGCTCATAAAATCTACACTAGCCGCAAGCGCACGCTGGAGTTGTTCGAGCAGTCCTGCAGCAAAATCTTTCTGGACCAGATTGAAACGCGGGACATGCTGGATTTCAGGGGCTTCCTAAAGTCGACAGGGGTTCGCAGACCGCACGGTGTTCAATCACTTTGAATCGGTCAACTCGTTTCTTCGCGCAAACGGCGTTAAGGATATTGTCCCGAAGCACGACTGGCCGAATTTCGATGCTCTCCCTCAATTCGTGAACACCGACGCGATCGCGGAGTGCCCCTCCTCCAGACGTACGCCCCAGTGCTGCCAGGCTAAAGTCTTCGCGATCATCGCGAATAGTTATAGAATCAGTTTGCCCACGCCGCGGCGCCCTTGCGTTCCGATCACCACTAGATCGACCTTGTGTTTTACAACCATCATGGACAGCTCTCCCCAGATGTCGTCGCCATACTCGATCAACACTTCGTGAGCAAGTTTGCTTACCAGGCACATTCCCGCAGGGTGGACATTTGCTCATCAGCATGGGCCCTGAGATCGTCGAGAGTTGGCTCACCCTCGGCGCCCGACGAACCCGACGCTTCGTCAGCGATGACGTGTGCGAGATATAGAGTCGAGTGGAAGCGGCGGGCGAAAGCTACCGCATAAGGTAGCGCCGCCATCGAGCCAGGGGAGAAATCTGTGGCCAGAAGAACACGATTGATCTGGATCTGAGGCATGATGGCATGTAGTCTCGATGGTATCAGAAAGATCAGCCGTGTCAGCGCACGACGTGGCCGATTGTTTGCGTTAAGATGCCCGAGTTCGTTAACTCCCTGACAATCGTGAGTGTGCTGATTCCGAGAATCAAATGGATAAGCCTGTGAGCTTCGTCCTTGTCTGCACAATATGTTTGGCCACGCTGAGCGTTTGCGCGGAAGCTGCTGAGCATCCCGTACCTCTGGGCGAGAATCCCGATCCCTCTGTGTGCACACAGTGCCACTCGGACAAGAACCGGGGAAAGTACGTCCACTCAGCAATCGTAATGGGGTGCACGACGTGCCAGACGTAACGAGCGCGAAGGGTGTGACTCTGATTACCCTGATGTCCCCGGCAAACGATCTGTGCTTCACCTGTCATGACAAGTCCAGCGATAAGGTTTTGCACGGTCCATACGCAGAGGGCCTCTGTATTGCTTGTCACTCGCCGCACACCAGTAACTACCCCAACCAACTTCTTACCGATTCACAGGATTTGTGTTTGGGCTGCCACGCCCGTGCACGGCTGAAGGTGAATCGATGGAAACAAACGGTAAAGACACCGTGGGATGTCACTTTGACTTTCGCGCAGATGCAGGGCTGGCAGTTCCTGAATCTGAACAAGACTCTCACCGCGAACCATCCGATTCAAGGACATCCGATAACCGGACCGAACACTGCGCTCGGCAAGGGGGAGATCACTTGCTTGTCTTGTCATGAGCCCCATCATTCCAAGAAGCCGAACCTGCTGCTTCCGAATGTTCGAAACACGCCCCAAGAACGTGCCTTAGGGTTATACCCTACGGCATTGTGTGAGACGTGCCACAATCCTGAGAAGATGTGAATCTGTGCTCGGAATGTCCTGTCTACTTCGCAATCCCCGAAAAACTGGCGGTCGGGATCTGCCGATGAGGCCACGACCACGCCCACATGACCGATTGTCTCGCTGCAGGAGAAATGCGGGATAATGTGCTGGTCAGAGTACCTTCGTTCTTGACGTCGCGATAGACGTCCGAGGAGGCAAGTCTTATGGCCCACCCTCATAGAATTCCGGCGCAACCGGATTCGGCTGTTAACTACGGGAACGCCCCGCTCGAACTAGTGAAGGCCCGCTTGGAGGTTTCCGGGCAAGGTCTCAGCACCGCTGAAGCTCAAGCTCGACGGGAAGAATACGGCTTTAACGAACTCCCGGAAGAAAAAGTCAATCCCATTCTCAAGTTTCTATCTTATTTCTGGGGCCCCATCCCGTGGATGATTGAGGTAGCTGCAATCCTCTCGGCAGTCGTCCGTCATTGGGAAGATTTTGCCATCATTCTCGCGTTGCTCTTAATGAATGCCGGTGTTGGCTTTTGGGAAGAATTTCAGGCAGGCAATGCTGTGGCGGCGCTCAAGGCCACACTCGCCTTGCAGGCACGGGTCAAGCGCGACGGAACATGGAGGACAATCCCGGCGCGGGAACTGGTGCCAGGCGATCTGATGCATATTCGGATCGGCGACATAGTTCCTGCGGACGCCCGACTGCTTGAAGGCGATCCTGTCCTGGTCGATCAGTCGGCGCTGACTGGGGAATCGTTGCCAGTAACGCGCAAGTCGGGTGAAGCCGTCTATTCCGGTTCCATCCTTAAGCAGGGGGAAATTGATGCTCTGGTTTACGGCACCGGTCAGAACACCTACTTTGGCAAGACAGCGCACCTCGTAGAGGCGGCACATACGGTCAGCCACTTCCAGCGGGCAGTCTTGAGGATCGGTGATTACCTCATTGTCATCGCTGTGGCACTGGTGATCCTGATCCTGGGAGTGGCCTTGTTCCGAGGCGACAGAATGCTCACGACCCTGCAGTTTGCGCTGATTCTGACCGTGGCCGCAGTTCCTGTGGCCATGCCAGCGGTGCTCTCAGTCACGATGGCGGTGGGTGCTAGAACATTGGCTCGGCAAAAAGCCATCGTGACTCGTTTGGCTGCGATGGAGGAGTTGGCGGGTATCGATGTTCTCTGTTCGGACAAGACCGGAACGTTGACGCAGAACAAGCTGACCATGGGCGAGCCATTTTGTGTTAGCGGAGTTCGCCCTGAAGACGTGATTCTTGCTGCATCGCTGGCGTCCCGCGCAGAAAGTCAGGACCCCATTGATTTGGCCGTATTGAGCGGCTTGAAAGATAGGAATGAGCTTGAGAAATACCGGATAATTCATTTTCTGCCTTTCGACCCCATCCATAAGCGCACCGAGGCCACCATGGCAGGTCCAAACAACATTCAGTTTCGCGTCACGAAGGGCGCACCGCAGGTAGTCCTAAATCTCGCGGCAGATAGCGAGGAGGTGCGAAGCACGGCCGAAAAAGCGGTTAACGAATTTGCTACGCGGGGTTTTCGCTCCTTGGGGGTAGCGCGCAGCGACGAGGGTGATCAGTGGAAGTTCCTTGGCGTGCTGCCACTGTTCGATCCCCCCCGCGAAGACTCGAAGAGCACGATCGCAACGGCTTCACAAATGGGCATTAAGGTGAAGATGGTTACCGGCGACCAGATCGCCATCGCAAAGGAGATGGCGCGGCAACTTGGGCTGGGGCAAAACATCCTAGACGCAACCATCCTTTCTGAGACCAAGCATTACGAGGCGGGCCGGGTAGCTCAAGCGATCGATCAGGCTGATGGCTTCGCACAAGTCTTCCCGGAACACAAATTTCATATTGTCGAAGTGCTTCAAAAGGAAAAACACATCGTGGGCATGACAGGCGATGGCGTCAATGACGCCCCGGCGCTCAAGCTGGCTGATGCCGGGGTTGCCGTTTCGGGAGCCACCGACGCGGCGAGGGCTGCTGCCGACATCGTCCTTTTGAATCCCGGCCTGTCCGTAATCATTGATGCCATTAAAGAAAGCCGCAAGATGTTTCAGCGCATGAACAGTTATGCCATTTACCGCATCGCCG
>JASHSL010000525.1 GCA_030040855.1 Terriglobales bacterium | reverse complement strand
TGATTTCGTCACTTATGACGATGAGGGTACTATGCTGGTCGGCAACACGCCACGTGACATTCAGCTTCCGCATGAACGACGCCACGCCTGCCGCATCCTCGTAGCGTCCACCACGAGCGCTACGTCAAAGACGGTCGCAATCACGATTGGTGCCAAGGTGGGCAGAACAATTCCGGCTTGGACGAAGCCGTGGGTGTATGCGCCGACAAAAAAACGGATTAGCCAAAAGGCATAGACAGTGAACAGAAAAGCCGTGATCCATACGATCCAGTCTCCAACGCCAACGGGGCGTCTCTCGGGCGGCATACGATTGCGGCCAGCCTTGATCGCGTCAATGATGAACGCTACGTCGCACCAAACGATAAGCATAATGGATGCGATCCAAAGCGGAACTAGAACTGGGCCTAGGCCACCCAGCCTGTGATGCAAACGCAACTCCGCAACAAATTCGGGGAATATCGCGACCTCCATAAAGAGCGCTGTTGCGGTTAAATATACGGCGCCCGCCCACATGAGCCATTGGCTCCGACGAGCTGCTAAAGCGTCCGCGATCAGACCCAAGATCAAAGGAATAGTGAACAGGAATGCCCCGAATGCAGTTATCGTTGCGGCGACAGTAACGCAGACGGTTGCGATCGCTAGAGTCGTACGCTTCATTGGTTAGTCGATTGATTGTGCCACATCAGCTCAAGACTCTTCGATAGTTGGCGTAAAATCGCCTTTACACTCATCTTCCGACTAGCTTCAAACACTTCGGATTTGAAACAAATCGAAAGAAGTCGAAATTTGAGTGAGAACGCCTGCTTACGACAGCCAATCGGACCCTTTCCCTCTTGAAGCGGTGTCTATCCGTATATGCAGGCGGTGATCTTCCTTTTCGTGGCACTTACCGCAGCGCTCAATGATGAGTCAGCGCGATACCTACAGAGTATTTGGCAACGGTGGGATGCTTCTGATTTGGTCTGCACGGGTGTCGCATCTGGACCGATCCGTACCGGAGTTATTCGAAAGATAGATGGCAGCAGACGCGATCAACTCTCAAGCGAAGTGACCTTCGAAACCTGCTTTAAAGGAAAGCCCCCTGCACTATCTCCGGTCCGGGTGATCGGCTATAGCGTATTTGCTAGCGCAGACACTCACGATGGCGTTCTGTACGCGGGGCCTCCACCGGGATTCCTCAGAAAAGGGCGTAACCTGTTGTTCCTCCGAAAAACTGCCACTGCGGATGTGCTGGAAGTGGCAGTTCCCATCTACGAGACGGCGATACGGCTTGCGCAGACTCGCCCCCGATATCCTACCAATAGCTCAGCGGCTTCCTTTCGCGTGGCGCTGACTCAGGAGTTCGAGGCTGCTATTCTCCAGTTCGATGCGAACGACGTCGGCGACATCGATCGGATCGTCGACTTGCTTGGAAAGTCGGAAGCAATTATCGAACTCTCAAACTTTTCGAAAACAGTCGAGCTGCCGATCCAACGCGACATCGCTGTGGCTCTCCTCGCGCACGATCAACTCGAATACGAGCCACTCGCCATCTCCTTGTTGACCGACACCGAGGCACTTCCGTGGAAACGAGCAAACGCCGCAGGCGCTCTTGGTCAACATGGGACAGAGCGCGCAGTCCCGTACCTTCGCCAAGTTGCATCGGAATCAATTACAACTGACGATCTGAAGTCGTTGCACGTATGGGTAATCGAGGCTAGTCAGCGCCTGGAGAATCGTCTGAATGAGCGCCGGTAGGCGACCGGGATAACTGTTGTACATCCGGATTAAGCTCAAACCCTTCAATGAGCGCTACGCCTTAATCTCGACAGTTATACTGCTGATTGCAGATCGTGCTAACGGGGAAAGGGCGATGCTCAGCCACGACCGTCTTCAAAGCGTCCTCGCTTGTCTCTTTGGATTGGGACTAATTTTGTCTGGAATCATGCGGAGGGGAATGGGTGTCCGTGGACTGCCTGAAGTGGCTGAACAAAACGATCCGCTACCAATTGAGTTCTCGGTCGCGCTGATTGTGTTCGGCTTTGTGATCTTGGGATATGGCGCTGTTCATCTACTTCGATAATCCTCAGAGAACGTTGAGGAACAAGGTTTGGCGAAACATCCTCATTTCACTCAATACTGGTACGTGTATCGAAGAGCAGAAAAGGTCTGGATCGGCTAACCTACAGATCTCACTTGGCTGAGTAGATGACCTTCCCTCCGCGAATCGTGTACGCTACCTTCGCAAAATTCCGCACATCCGCGGCGGGGTCACCATCCAGCACGACGAAATCCGCGTCAGTGCCCTTTTCCATGCGGCCTTTCGACGGCGCTCTGAAATACTCAGCTGGATTCGTGGTCAGCGACGCCAAAACATCCTTCCAGCCCATGGCTCGCCCCATGAATTCGAATTCCTGTGTCGTGTCGTACTTCGTAGTAAATCCCACGTCCGTGCCAAACAGAATCGTTCCGCCCTCAGAAAAATACGCTTTCAACTCGTTTACTCCCGCCTGCACCAGCTGGTCTTGAACGGCGGGATCGGAAACTACCGTCGTCCACAGAGTAAGCGTCGGGATCAGCGCCGTGCGCTGCTGCTTCATGCGCGCCAGCTCCTCTGCCGTATAGCTGCCTTCGCTGGGGATGGTGTGGGCCAGAATGTCGACCCCACCTGCCAGCGCGTTGTCGACCCCGACCCGATTCTGCGGATGCGTGAACACCGGTTTGCCCTGCGCGTGCGCCACATCGACGGCAGCTTTGACGATCTCCGTACCCATGTTCACGACCGGCTTATTTCCCATATATGCGCCGGTGAACAGCTTGATCCCGTCGAGCCCCATCGACAAGTAGCCCTGAGCCATCAGCGTGGCCTCGGCAGCATTGGCAGCCTCGGGCAACTCCATCTCGGGCGGAAGGTAAACCGGATGCCCGTTCTCTGGGAAGATATCGCCTGCCATCAGGATGTGCGGCCCGGGCACCTCGTCAGCCTCAACGCGCTTGCGCAGAGCCAGCGTGTTGCCCGGCTCCGAGCCCAAATCCCATACGGTCGTGAAACCCCAGCGCGTGAGCATCTCCTGCATGTGCGCTTCGAGCTTGTCAGCCGGAGCGTCTTTCGCACCGTGCCATCCAGTTTCAAAATGCACGTGCGAATTCCAGAATCCGGCGACGATTGCTTTGCCTTTGCAGTCGAGAACTTTAGCGGGAGCCGGGAGTTTGAAGCCGGTACCAGCCGCGACAGCGCTGATTTTGCCGTCTTCTACAAGAAGAGCGGCATCTTGGATGGGAGCGGCAGTCGGCGAGGGATACACTTTCCCGCCCACACAGGCCAGCACTCTGTGCTCAGCGGCCTGGGCTGAAGGATGATACAAAGCGAAAGCTGACCACACGATGAGCAGCCATTTATATCGTCTATTCATCTCGTGTTTCCTTCCGATGCGGCAATCATCAACGTCCACGGGTAATGATTCGAGAGGTTAGGGCTGAGTCCGGCTTGCAACGCCTTTCAGAGGCGTACAATGTCGCCCTTCTTGATGAGTTTGCTGGCCTCGTCGAAAGTTATCGCCTTGAGTCGTAGGTTGATGCCGCTCACCTTAATTGTAGGGCATCTCCTAGACCAGCCTCAGTTGGCGTAACATCGCGCAAAACGTGTAAACGCCTGGCTTCGACAATTGACTTCCGAATAGCCCATCATCCGCCCCGGAGTAGTAGACGGATGGTATTTCGTCAATCGCGGAGGCGCCGCTGCCATTCGTGGACATCGGAGACGGAGCTCCGTAAAGGCGGTGTCGACCTGGTGCTACTTAGGCCCTTGCTGGATTTCTTGAGGCCGAAACAGCGTCAGCTCGATGTTTCGTAGCAGAACTCTGTTGCGGCCCGTACCCCTTATTGAAATGTCACCACGACGCTGTTATTGGTGTAGTTCACCGTGCCTCCCCCCTCGACGCTAACGCTCGTAAACTCTCCGCTGAGCGAGCCGAACTTCATGGCGGTGTAGGTCGAGCCTGGCTTCGGGGGCCTCTTGAGGTTGACGCCCACACTCAGGGTGCCTGACAGTGTGGCGTTCAAATTGACGACGAGCGCCGTGGGGTACGTCGTACCAAAATTCACGCTCAGCTGACCGCCAGTCGTCTGGGTGTAGTTGCCCGTCACAGTGACGGTCTCCCCGTTGGTCGGCCCAAGGTAGCCATTGTTCGTGAGCGAACTCTCGATGGTTCCGCCCCCTACCAAAGTTCCCGATTCCATATCGACTGAGGTAGCGCTCAGCGTGGTCCCAAACAGAGTGAGGTATCCCTGGCTGGTCAGCGAGTTCGCAATCGACACCGTCCCCGATCCGAAGGCGAGCCCCACACCCTGGCCTAGCTGAATCGAATTGACAGAAATCGACGGCGTTGCGGTTGCGTCGACGGATCCAGTGCTTGGTGCGGTCAGGATGCAGACGTCGCTCGTCGGGCCTGGCACCTTGTTCGTGCTCCAGTTCTTGGCCGTGCCCCACACGTCCGTACCCGCATTCCCAGTCCACTCGACGTTACAGCTCTGTGCCTGCGCCAAGTTGCTCCCCGTGACAGCGACTGCCAGCCCAGCGACTGCCAGCCCAGCTACTGCACGCAAGAACGTCCTTGCCTTGTGCGTTCTCATAACGCCTCCTTGTTTAAATTTTTCTGAATCTGTTAGGGAGCTGCGCGGCATCCCGCCATGGCGCACACGATACTAGTTGCAAAAATCCCAAATGTTGTCATGCGAAAGTCAAGGATCCTGTGAAAACTTTGTAAGTTTCCCCCGAGGGAGGCTACTAAAGCCTTGCCGTCAGTGTAGCACCGGTACAAGCCCGATACTTGGTGAAAAATCGCGATAGCACTTTTTGACACGCCAGAGGGGTGAAGAGAAGGCGCCGAGTTGCGCCTGGTTTCGTCAAGAATCCAGACTTTGTTGCCCCCCCTTCGCGGCTAAATCCCGGCGGACGAATATACTCATCGCAGCGTTCTCCGTTTACGAAGAAGGACCGCGTATGAGCAACAGGCTTGATAGGTGGCGGGCCGATCTGTTTTTAGCGTATCCGAACTTCTCCAGCCCCTACTGGCGTGCGGTGCCCCTGGGACGCATGAAGAAACTCCTGGTGGGAGTATTCTTTACGACGGCTGGTGTTGGTTTTGCTCTCGATTTGCTCCAGATTGATCATCCCCCTTTGGCACACGGTTTGTTCTGGCCCGTCTTCTGTGGTGCCATGGCAGCCAGTGTTTTCACCGCCAGGATTAAAAGACCCCGTCTCGCCTTCGTTGTATGGGCGCTCATGGTGGTTCTTGGCGGGATTGCTTTCAGAACTGCGAGGACCTCGGGGAACTCGCTCCCCGGTGGGTTGAGCCGTCGCGTTGGGTTCGACGCCGTCGGGATTTGGCTGGGCGTGGGGGTTGGTTTCAGATTCCTGCTGTCGTTTGTGACAACCGAGGGCCTGGATAGCCTCCGAATGCAGACCGAACTGTCTCTGGCCCACGGCATCCAGGCCACCCTGGTACCTACCATTTCTTTTCAGAACGCGGCCTTTGAGGTTTACGGCAAATCACTCCCCAGTGCCGAGATGGGGGGCGACTTGATCGACGTAATCGAGAGTAACGGAAACTTGTTGGTCTACGTTGCCGATGTCTCCGGACACGGTTTGGCGGCGGGCCAGTTAATGGGAATGTTGAAGACCGCCTTGCGAGTTTCGCTTCAATTCAGGCAACCACCCGCGGCTCTCCTCGAAAGTGCGGATCGTGTGCTCCCTGCGGTCAAGAAACTCGATATGTACGCCACCCTGGCGCTGCTCCAGTTCGATGGTTCGGCGCAGGCGGAATATGCTTTGGCCGGGCACGTCCCTATCCTGCACTATCGCGATCGCAGCCGAGACACCGCCCGACTCTCAATGGAACAGTTTCCTCTGGGGCTGATCCCCGGAGGTTGCTACGCGAGCCAGCGCGCTCGGTACTCATCAGGCGATCTGTTCCTGATGCTCACCGACGGCATATCGGAAGTACCCAACGATAGGGACGAAGAATTCGGTTTGGCCCGCTTAGAGCAACTTTTGACGCAACACTCTGCAGAACCCTTGCCGCAAATTTGGGATGTGATCATGGAGGATGTACACCGGCACGGTTTGCAACAGGATGATCAATCCTTGCTTCTAGTCCGAGTTCTTCATTAGCCTGTTCGGTCGTTGGCGAAACATCGCCTTCTTACGAGCTTCCGTGCAGCGTTGTACTTGGAAGTTGATCCATGCCTTCGCGGATTCCTGCCTTGTCGGCAAGGGTTTACCAACCGTCGCCAGCGATTGGTCGTCACTGCACCGTTAATGAGGAGTAATCGCCGCTCAGGCACCCAGGCCTCAACTTCCTGATAGCCGGAAAGTTGACACCCATACACTTCTAGGGCTACTCTTAGCAATACCAAGATGTGTAGGGGTGGAACACGCGATGGCTAAGAATGACCTACAGGGCAGTCTAGATCTCCTGGTTCTCAAGACCCTCTCCCAGAGGACGAAGCTGCACGGTTACGGCATTGTTCTGCACATACAACGAGCCTCTGATGAATTGCTCCGGGTGGAGGAGGGCTCCATCTATCCAGCTCTCCACCGGATGGAACAGAGCGGCTGGATTGCTTCCGAGTGGGGCATGACGGAGACGAATCGGAAGGCAAAGTATTACAGGCTGACACGCGCGGGACAGAAACAGCTGCAGGCGGCGGAAGAGAGTTTCGAACAGCTTGTAAAAGGAATTCGCTCGATTCTGCGTTATGCCTGAGGTGACTAATGAGCCTGATACGGCGAATTCTCAACTTGCAGCGTCGCAAGAAACTCGACGCGGAGATCCAGGCGGAATTGCAGTCGCATATCGAAATGGCGGTGGAGGACGGAATCCGCCGAGGTATGTCCGAGCAGGAGGCGCGACGCGAGGCGATCCTGCGCTTTGGCAATACCGGATTGGTCCACGACAGTGTTGCTGATGAGGACATGTTCCTGTCACTGAACAGCATTTGTTCCGATGTTCTTTACGCATTCCGACAACTGCGCCGCAGCCCCGCGTTCTCCCTGCCGGCAGTTCTAACGCTTGCCATCGGAATTGGAGCAAGCACAGCAGTTTTTTCACTGGTGCAGGCATTTTTACTTCGTCCGTTACCGTATCCAGACGCGAGCCGACTGGTGGTGGTTTGGGAACGGTTGCGTGTGCTCGGCATTGATAGATTCCCGGCCCCGGTCGGAGATTTCCTCGATTATAAGAACCAGAATCGAGTGTTCGACGACATGGGAGCAGTTGAAGAAGCGCATTTCGTCTTGCGTGCTGGTGACTATCCCGAGAGAATTTTTGCAGTGCGAACGACGGCAAATATTTTCCCGATGATGGGGTTACGCGCGATGCTAGGGAGAACATTTTCGGTATCGGAGAACCAACCAGGCCACGAAAATGTCGCCGTCTTGAGCAATGTTTTATGGCGAGAGCGATTCGGATCTGATCGCACCATACTGGGGAAGGACATTCTTCTCGATGGAAAAAACTACCAGGTCGTCGGGGTGCTTGCGCGCAATGCGCGGTTCAGTCTCGGATATCCACCGATGCCGGACATCTGGGTACCTCTGCCATTGGTCGCGGACCCAGCAAGGAATACCGGGCAGTTGCAGATGGTTGCGCGCCTGCGCGCGGGGGTACTGTTGGATCAGGCGCAACGCCAGATGGATGTCCTCGCGGCACGCTTGGAACGTGAATACCACATCCAGATGGGACCGCATGGCGAGGATCCGGGGTACGGAGTTCGCTTAGTGCCACTCCATCAGGAACTCAGCGGGAATCTTCGGGAGCCGCTGTCGCTGATGCTGGCAGCAGCGGCGCTGATCTTCCTGATCGCTTGTGTGAATATTGCCAATTTGATGCTAAGCCATGGCGTCAGTCGGGAGCGGGAGTTTGCGATTCGCATTTCTCTGGGGGCGGGACGCGTGAGATTGGTGAGGTTGGTGGTAACCGAAGCCATCGTTATAGCGTTAGCCGGCATGACGCTCGGCATCGGCATTGCGTGGGCAGCTTCGGCACTGCTCGTTAATCTGAGCCCTTATGAAATGGCACGGTTCTTACCGGTGTCTTTGGATGCGAAGGTACTTGGATATGCCGTCGGACTTGGACTTGTCGCCATGATGTTATTCGGGTTCATGCCCGGGCTGCTGATCGTCCGTCGAGCACGTTCTGTTGCCGCTCGAACCGGGCACCAGGTCTTGAGCGAAAGGCATGGCCGGAGCCTACGATCGATTCTGGTCGTGGTGGAAACTGCTTTGTCGGTAACACTTCTGCTCGGAGCGGGGATGCTGATTCACAGCTTTCTACGTCTGCAGGAAGTTCCGCTGGGCTTCGAGCCTAATGGGATCCTAACCGCGCAAGTCAACTTACCTCCGTCGTTCTCAACAGGAACTGCACAGAGCCAATTTTATGAGCGACTACTGGAGCAAGTCCGATCAATAGCGGCAATAAAAGGTGTGGCGGCGACTACGATGCTGCCGGCCTCAGATCGCTTGCTGCACGATCCCTTCAGCATCGAAGGGCACCCGTGGCAACCGTTCGGGGCGGCGCGTGTTCCGCAGTTCGCGAATCATCAGAGTGTGAGCCCTGATTACTTTCGGGTGATGGGAATTGCAGTGCGGGAAGGAAGGGTCTTCAGTACCCAGGATAAGGCTGGATCGCAGCCGGTAGTAATGGTGAATGAGACGCTTGTGCGGGGTTTCTGGCCAGGGGAAAGCCCCATTGGTAAGCACTTGGTATTAGGAGCTCCGCGGCCGGGAATTCCATGGCAGACGATTGTGGGTGTCGTAGCCGATGTGCGCAGTGGAGGAGCGACGGCGGAAACCCTTCCAGAAATCTACACTCCGATGGCACAGACTCCTTCCGCGGCGATGGCACTCGTTTTAGACGCGAAGGTAAATGATTCGACGAAAGTATCTAACGATTTGCGTGATGCCGTCCGTGCTATAGATCGCGCCATTCCTCTCGAACGAGTGGCGACATACGAGGAACTCCTAGGAACCCAGTTTGCGCCGCGTAGATATCAAATGTTCCTGCTGGCTGCATTTGCTGGGCTGGCGCTGCTGTTAGCTGCCGTGGGGCTCTATGGAGTGGTTTCTTACGCGGTGACTCAACGCAAAGGGGAGATCGGCTTGCGCATGGCTTTCGGGGCATCGTTGCAGGATGTAATGGCTATGGTGCTAAAGCAGGCCTTTCTGCTGGCCGGTTCCGGCCTCGGCATCGGAATGGCAATGTCGCTTCTTACACAGCAAATACTTGCGAACGAGATTGTTGGGATTCACTTTCTCGATCTACCTGTGTACGCGGGAGTGATACTGCTTCTACCAACCGTTGCACTAGCGGCGGCCGCATTTCCTGCACGGCGTGCTGCATCGATCGATCCAATGCAGACTCTGCGAATGGAGTGATTTACGCCAAGAACAAATTCACCCTCGCTGCTGCGGGATTTCTGAGTGTGTGGTCGGCCATCGGGAAGTGATCTTTAGACTGCGATCCTCAAACGAGTTTCGCATGGGCCTGCGGCCCACCCATAGCAATGAAAATCAGGCCGAGTCGACCGGGTTACAATGAGCTGGCGTGCGACGGTAATGGTTTCCAAGAAACTGCTTCTGCACAACTGTCGCGGTAGGGACGACCATTACTGATCGCCAGCGGGTGGCCGGGACGGTCGTCCGTCCCCGGCTCCCACAGAACGTAGTGTGCAGATTTTCCGCACTACGCTCTTCAGAAGTTGGTTCACCGATGACGGAACGTCCTGATGAAACTAGGTGCGCCGGGCGACAGAGCAAGCAGCTTTATTGAGCTATGTTGACCTGTTTCACGTCA